>JAFVAR010000019.1 GCA_017480425.1 bacterium
CATATCTTCAAACTCTTTATCAGCCTTGTTTTGGCGATGATTTGCTGTTTGTTTCGGATTTTGGTTATCATTACCGATAATCAACCAAATCACAACACCGATGATTATTAAAACTAATATGGCCATTTTGCTTGTTCTCTGCCTAAGTTTATATATCAAAACTATATATCATAGTAATCTTATTTTAAATTAACATAAGAAAAAAGGGGATGTTATCCCCTTCTTCTTTTATTTGTAATTAACCTTTAGGTGGACAATCATCATTTCCGTAACTATTCTTTTCACGAATATGATTATTATCGGCTCTATGAATGGAATGTTCTAAGCCTTGGTTAATCGCAATTTTTCTTGCAGATTCTGCCGCTTCTTTTTGAGTTGCAAAACCTTTGTTAGATGCACGTTTTGCACCATCTTGTTTATTATACCACGTTCCGGTATTTTTGTCTTTCATAGTATGTATTTGGTTAGACATTAATTTACCTCATTTATTTGATAGAGAAAACTTTTGGCTTTAGGTTAGCAAGGTGCTTTCACACCTTGCCATTTACTTATTCTACATCAGGAACCAAAAAGCAAAACGCTTTTCGGCCACACTGAGATGCATACAGAATACTGCCATCTCTAAGATGGATGTATGTTCTGCACACCCAATGATAACCTGATGGACAATAATAATGTTTTGCCATTATTTTTCTCCATTGGATATTATGGTCCACTTTTTTGCTTGATTTTTTGAATAACCTGTGTATAAATTGAAATTGTTAGTTAACAAAATAACTCAGGTTATTTGTAAAATCGGGGTCGGAAAGCAGGACGTTTCTCTTTCCGACTCCATCCTTTTCAGGAATTCTCTTCTGCGTTATCGTCTTTTGTCTTTCTTTCCCTTGCTGTTTTCATATCAATAACAATCATTCCATCTCCTAACTTTGAAACTTCGTACATACTTGTCTTTTTAGGCATTATATCATAAAAATCTAAAAGTGATTTCGCTGAAAAGTCTAATGATGTACTACGTGGACGGACATTTGCTACCGCGCCATCTTTTTCTGTAACAAATATTAAACCTATTAACTTACTTTCTTTGTCATAAAAAAGTTGCACATATTTTGCATTGTCTTTGCTTAGTTTAAATTGTGTACACGCTCCTTGACTTAGACTTATGACGCCACGGTTAGATATACTTGCCTTACTCACGTATATGCCGCCAATTCTTTCAAATCTTTCAAAAGCCATATAAGCCTCCCTCAGTTAAAACTAACCTACGATACAACCTAAAAAACGCATTGTCAACTGTGTTTTGCTAATAAATTCATATTTTTTTGCTGAATTTTGCTTATATTTTCACAAATATCTCTATCCTGCCATTACTTTTGTTATCAACTCGTTGTAACTACTTACAACGTCATACACGACTTCTCTGTTAGAAATTGCAGCAAAATGCTTCTTTGCACACTCAATCTTTGCTTTTTCTATATCTCTTAATTCAAGCGTTGACATATTGCCCTTTGTCTCGGCCACAAAATAAATGTGCTTAACATGCTCCTGATTGAAGGCTATTGCCCAGTCCGGATTATATTTTCCGACCGGTGTTGAAATATAAAATCCCTTCGGCAATTTAACATAGACCACCACATCTTTGGCTTCTTCCAGTTTTTCTGCAAAATCCTTTTCTATCGTTGAATCGTATAACAAGTGGTCATAAATATTTTTGTGTGTTGCCATAGCATTGATGCCGAATTTGCCTTTTAATGTTGGCTCGGTAAAGATTGATGTATCATAAACATTATCCCCATCAATCTTGCTATAAGCGATATGTTGAATGATAAGCGTCGCCTTTTGCTCATTGATTAGATTGGCTGTTTTTATAATAAATTCTTCCGGATTACTCTTAAACTGGTCAAATATAGCTTTTTCCATGCCCTGCAATATTTTAACAATAGTTTGACGGGTTAAACCGGTTTCATCAACCAACTTGCCGATAAGGTCATATTTAATAGATGTGGCAACAGATGAAATCTTTTCTGTTTTGGTTGCATCCGGTTTTGTTTTGAATGCCAGACCGTCAAATAAATCCTGCTTTGAATTGATATTATTCATCGTGCCGGTGGTAATGTTTACGACCAGTTTAGAAACCTTTAATTTGCTATTAAGGGCATCTATGGCTTTCTTAATCAATTCTTGGCTTTCAAAATCAACTGCATAAATTGATTTAACGTTTATCTTCTTCCATAAAGCCTGAAACTATTTCTTATTAAAGGCTTCGGTATTAACTTTAATATCCACATCGTTCTTGCGAGCATCCTCCGGCTGCATACCTTTGGTATCGTAAATCATATCCAAAATACGCACGATGCTTTCTTTGCTTTCCTTAAATTCTTCCGGCAAAACCAGATTATCGGCTTTCTTATCTTCATAGTATTTGTCGGTCAGTTCGCCATTTTCATTAACATAGTCATTTTTAACCATATTAAAGTAGATTTTTCCGGCCATATCACTGGTGATAATTTCGTTATTTCCGTTAGCATCTTGAATAAACTTGTCTTTGAACAAATCGGCCGTAACTTTCTTCGGTCTGTCGGTAATAACTTCCGCAAGTTCGGTTTGCAATCCTTTAGCAAAAGCATCATAAGATTCATTAGCAATCACGGTTAACACATTGATATTATGCACATCATCACCCAAAACAGTTGCGTCCATACGTTCACCGTTCTGGTTTACAGCCAAACGCAAACCACGGCCGACTTCTTGGCGTTTACGCACTTCGGCTCCGCTTTGTTTTAAGGTGCAGATTTGGAATACATTCGGATTGTCCCAACCTTCCTTCAATGCCGAGTGTGAAAAGATAAAGCGCACCGGTTCTTTACGGTCAAGCAAGCGTTCCTTGTTTTTCATAATCAAGTCATAAGCATCAATATCGGTTGAACTTTGCTCTTTCTTATCAATCTTACCGTCAATAAAGTGATTACTTTTCTTATCAATGGAAAAGTATCCGGCGTGGGTTTGATGTGCTTCAATACCTTTCAAATAGCGGACATACTCGCTATCTCCCAATTCTCCGACATAATGGTCTATAATGTTTTGATATTCTTCTTCAAACATTTGGGCATAGATACCGTTTTTAGCCACACTTCCTTCATATTCCTTATATTTTGCCACTTCGTCAATAAAGAACAACGAAAGCACTTTTATACCTTTGTAGAACAGTTGTCTTTCCCGTTCCAAATGGCTTAAAATCGTTTCTCTGATTTGAATACGGCGGATTTGGTCGGAGTCCTGCGTGTCACCCATCACTTGTCCGACTTCAATAACCTTACCGTTTAGAAAATGCACGGTATTGTCACGGCCATCAATACGGCTGACCGTATATCCCTGATATTCGTTCAAATTGCCGGATTGCTGATATAAATTAAACCCTTCATTGACAATACGTGTTGTTTTGCGGATGCCGGTTGTGCCTTTAATATTATATTCCAGCGATGCCGTCGGGGCTTTGTTGTTAGAAAGATTAAGGTTTGCCAAATACAAATATCCATCGGTGCCGGATTGTCCGGAAACACTAATGCCTTTAACGGCAATCTTTTTCACCAGTTTTTTATTATAGGCCTCCATGGCATCCAAACGATACACCATATTAAAGATGCGGTCTTTCTTATGTGTTGCCGAATAGCGCAAAGTCATCAACGGATTAAACTTCTTTAAGCCTTCACGGGTTGCTTCACCTTCAACCGATTGCGGTTCATCAATAATCAAAATCGGATTGGTCTTGGCAATAATATCAATCGGCCGACGAGAACGAAACTCATCTAATTTCATATAGATACGGCGTGCATCTTTACCTTTGGCATTAAAGGCTTGTGAGTTAATAATCATCACATAAATGCTATTAGAACTGGCAAATTGGTCAAGTTCGTTTAAATGTGCGGAATTGTAAACAAAGTAGCGAATTTTCTTGCCATATTCTTCGGCAAAATGGTCTTCGGTAATTTGAAACGATTTATATACGCCTTCACGAATAGCAATGCTTGGCACAACAATAATAAATTTGCTCCAACCATATTTTTGGTTCAATTCATACATTGTTTTGATGTAGGTGTATGTTTTGCCAACACCGGTCTCCATTTCCACCGTGAGGTTATAGTTTCCCTCTAAATAGTTAGACGGCTTAATTAGGTTTGCACGCTGAATTTGTTGGATATTGTTCAAAACAGTAGCATCGTCCAGCATTACTCTTGCGTTCTTAAATCCGGTAAATTCCGCATCTAATTCACCTTGTACCGATTGATTGATACCTTTATCAATCAGATAACTGATGCCTTCGTTTTTCGGCTGTCCGGCAAAGACATCTACAACCGCTTTGGCTGCATCGGCCTGAAACTTTTGATGTTTGAAGCGTAATTTCATCAATCCGTCTCCTTATAATACTTTGATTGTGGTGTTCGGAGACTTCAATTTGAATATTTCGCTTACATTCACACGAGCAGCATCGGTTGCAAAACTGCTATCACGGAAAACGGCACGTAATGGTTTCATTTCCGCAATTTGCTTAATGGCTTCTTCAGATACCTTATCATCAAAGCAAGCCACTAAATCGCCGTTATTTACAATATGGACATTAAAACCAGATATCTTTTCCACCTTATGCGGCAATGAGAGTTCCAAACCCCATTCAAGCATACAAGCGTATAACAAATCTTCAGCGGTGCGGCCATCTTCAATGTTGCTGGTCATTTTTTCCAGCATTGTTTGCTTATAATCTGCCGGTGCGTAGTAAACATCTTTCATATTGCTGCTATCAAGTTTCAAAACACGGAAGCCAATATCAAGGTCTTTTTTGCCGGTTTCTTCAACGATTTTCTTACCGGCACGGCGGATGCGCTCTTTGCCTATTTCACATATATTTTTATATCCGGCTTTATAGGCTTCGGAATTTTCGTCACAAATTTCCGGTAATTGCACCATAATAAACTTGCGCTTACCGCCATCTTCAGCATTCAATTGCATCACGGCGTGTGCTGTGGTTGCCGAACCGGAGAAAAAGTCAAGAATAACATCATCAGCCTGTGAAATTTTTATAAGGTATTTAATAAGTTTACTCGGTTTAGGAAAAGAAAATGGAATATTGATTGCAGACAATTCTTCACTTCCATTTCTATTTAAATATCCTTCAAATAGGTCTCTTGGAATATTTCCTTTTTCTTGCTTATCTTTTAAGTAACTTTTAGTGTATATATTCCATTTTGCCCGTTCTCCTTTTTGATTCAATAAAGGAGACCTTGTAGTTTCTTTAAAGACAAGTAAATCTTTTTTATTAAAGTATTGTGATACTTCCCAACGCCAAACTCCATCTCCTTCTATTGGTGTTGCTTTTGAACCATCATTCTCAGATTCCGGCATAGTTTTTCCTGGTGGAACAACTAATTCACCATCTGGACATTCTATAAAATATCTTTGATTTGGTCTTGTTTCTAATGTTGATAAGTAAAATGCAATATCATCTCTGTAATATTCTCCTATTCTACTTCCTACTGTTTCAATTTTCTTAAATTGAGATTTATTATCAACTTCATCACAAAATTGCGGTAGTTTATTGATATTTTTAGCAAACGAAAGAATGTAATCTTTGCTTGGTGCAAAATAATTTCCCCTAAAACTTGTTGTCTTTGCTACACGAACAATATTTGCAATGAAATTATCTTCCCCGAAAACTTCATCACACATTTTCTTCATGTTATCCACTTCATTATCATCAATGGATATAAAAATCACGCCATCTTCAGAAAGCAGATTTCTTGCTAGTTTCAAACGTGGATATATCATAGAGCACCAAGATGAATGGAAACGGCCGTTAGTTTCGGTGTTCTTAAACATCCGGTATCCGCTTTCATCTATGGCACCGACTTCTTCGTCATATAATTCCTTATTTGTGCTATAATCATCAGGGTAAATAAAGCTATCATTACCTGTGTTATACGGCGGGTCAATGTATATCATTTTGACCTTATTTAAGTAGCTTTCTTGCAAAAGCTTCAAAACATCCAAATTATCGCCTTCAATATAAAGGTTTTGCGTGTTTTCCCAATCCACAGATTCTTCACGGCACGGACGCAATGTCTTACGAATGGGTTTGCAGGCTTCAACCATAGCTTGTTTCTTGCCAACCCACGTAAAATCATAACATTCATCACCCTCAATCACTTTGGTAGAAAGGAGTTGTTCTAACTTTTTGGCATCAACGGCCGCAACAATTTCACCGTTTTCATCTTTGCTTTCGGTGATAACTTCCGGAAACATTTCCTTCAATTTCGCTAAATTCTCAAGCGTTTTATTCTCCGTTTCCATTTTCATTTTATCCATTGTTAAGTCCTTTCCATAAAGTGTAAATTGGCACACCAATCAATTTTTCTTGGCTATCCAGTGGTAATTGTTTAAAATATTCTTCGGCTGTGTCTTTCTCTTGTAAAATGACACAGGCTCCAAATTTAAAAGTAGTTTCATCAGAATTTTTGTAGATGTTACGAAGATAATCTTTATCTTTCTTTGTCAGTTTAAGTTGTTTTCTAACCTTGCATTGAAGCAAATTCAAATGGTGTATTATACTAGTTTCAATATCTGTATCAAAATTTATGCTATCTAGCCATTGAATAATATTATATGCCGTATTTAACAATATTTCCTCTTTAGATGCGTCATAAGCAGATAATAGTTCTAAAGCAAAATTATTGACAACTTTTATATACTCTATATTCGTTCCGTATTTTTGAATGTCAGGTAAAAATGCGTTAAAATTTAAATTAATAACATTTTGCAAAGAATCTCTTTTCAATATCATATACGGAGAAACCGGTATAATTTTACCACTATCATTCGTTACACTTGCCGGTGTATTTTCCCGTATAACCTCTAATTTATATTGTCCATTTGGCTGTTTAAATGCAGCGCATATTATAACCGAACCGCATATTTTTAGGGGCAATATAAAGCAATCTATATCGGTTTTTAATGAAACCAATTTATGTTTACTAAATGCGTCTATTAGAATATTGGCATACTGAATATCTTGAGAAGAAAACTCTTGTAGGGTAAAAGGAGAACAAACCCCAACTACGTCCATTGCTTTTTGTATTCTCCTAAAATAGATATATATTTTTTTTAATTCATCACGTATTTTCTTGTCTTTGCTAAAAGAATATACGATTCCGTTGATGGAATATGTTCCATAAATTGATGCATTGAATAGAAATTCAGTGTTTTGTATGTGTTGTAATAAATCTGGATGTATAGATAATGTCGTATCTATTGTTCCATCTCTATAAAATGAAAATTTAATATTTTTATTAATTTTAATAATATCTGTATCACTATCATTTTCAAATTCACAATCAAATAAATAGTGATGTTTTCCCGTTAAAATATCGGCATTTTTAAGAAAGTCATCGGTAGTATTTAATGGATATTCTATCTTCTTAACTGGGTAAAATAAACCATCTTCTGTCTTTGCATATGCTGTGCCTGTGTAATTGAGTTTATAATTATTAATATAGTTAATATTATTTGATTTTGGGGTTGGTATGAATAGAATATCTGGATGCTTAATATTCATAGTTCTTTGCAATACACATTTTGGTTGTGTTTCACTCTCAAGACAGAAACGATGAATAATTTCCATTTTCTTTCCATTTTCTTCTGGGAATTCCTTCATATAGATACTATAACTCTTTTGCTCTTCTTGCATTATCTTACTAATGTCAAATGGTAGTAGGTCCAAATAATAAATTTTATTATTCTTAAAATGGAAAGCATCTACCTCAACAACAAAGTATAAAACACCATTTGTAGCATAAAATTGCTTTAATTCACTAGCATCAACAGAAAAAGATAAATTTTTTGATAGTTTTGAGTTTATTCCTTTTATCTGAACAGGGACACGATAAAGCAATGCCTCTTTATCTCTTCTTTCAACATCTTTATATACATAAAGATTACCATCCCAAATAGGTTCTGTATCTCCTCTTTTAATATGTGAAACTGATATATAACCAGTATCATTGAGTTCTCCTTCTACAGAAATTACCGCGGAATCACCAATTGTCTCATTATTAACCATTCTTCATCTCCTGTAATTGTGCTTCCAAATCTTTGATTTGTGCACGGATGTCACACTGGCGGTTGAATTGCTTTTCTGCCAGCATTTTCTTGGTTAATTTTTCAATTTGATTTTCAAGTTTTTGAATCTCTACGGTCTTATTGACTTTGTCTTTGATATCTTGCTCACTGGCCGTATCAATCAAGTTGTCCGATAATTGACTCAAAAAGTTTTCATAAATGCTATCAAGTTTGTTGCCTTGCAGCACAATGCTCGGCTCTTTTGCCCATTCGCTGTTAAAATAGCGAACTATACTTGCTTTATTGGCACCACCGGCCGTTTTTTCTTTATATCCGAGCCATAATTGATATTTGCCGTTATATTCCAACACAAACAAAATGTAATACGGAATGGCTTTATCTATGGCTTCCAAAACCTTTTGATTAAACTTGCCGGTTTTTAATTTGATATGAAAGACTTCAAGTTCCTTTATATTATCAGAGCCGGAGATATTCAAAGTGCTCGGCGCCAATTTGTTTGCCCATGTAATTTTTTCAATATCATTTACAAAGCATTCTTTTAAGGTCTGGCTAATGTTCGCCTTTTCATAAAACTTATTTTTGGCGACCATTTTGTTGACTTCGGTCTCTTTAGGCAGATTAAGCATTATTTTCCGCCCTCCACAACAAGGAAGCAAATCAGTTCAAAATCATTTAAGCCGCTGATTTCGTTTTCAAGAGCCGATGTACCGCCATCAGAAAACAGACTGTCAACATCGCTTTCCTCTTTAACCGCAATAATGGAATTGATGGCTTGGCTCAAAAGTGCCGAATATTGCTTCATATCTCGGCCATCTTTGGTCTTTTTGTTGAAATACGCACAAAGTTCTTTATCCGGAACAGATTTACCTTTACACGCCAAACGCAGTTTATCAAGCAAGTCTTTCGGTTGCAGATGATTGCAGACAATCTCGCCGTCTTCCTTAATATATACCATATAAAACGGATGCAACCGATTGGTATTGTTAATGTTGGTATCTTTGTTGACGTTCTTTAAAATATAAATGACACCGGCCGGCATATCGGCATTGGCTTTAACAACGGCATTCATACCGGTCGGGTTCTTTTCAACATCCGGATTTTCTTTGATATATTCCAACAAATCCAACCGGAATTCATTTAAACCCAAATCCATAATGGATATACCGGAGCCCATTTCTTCCATATCCACCACTTCGTGCTGCAATTTTTCAAGCTGTTGCTTACGATAGGTTAAATCTGGGTCGTCTTCCGGATTGATTACGTTATCATTACCACCGGCAGCAAGGTTTACGGCTTTCATTCGGCCTTCAACGCGGGCTTTTAGTTTGATATATTCATCTAATTCCACCGGTGCCCAGAAGTTTACAAGCTGTATTACGCTGTTTCGGCTACCGATACGGTCAATACGGCCGAAACGCTGAATAATCCGCACCGGATTCCAGTGAATATCATAGTTTATCAAATAATCACAATCTTGCAGGTTTTGGCCTTCGGAAATACAATCGGTTGCAATCAAAATATCAATGTTTGCCGGATTATCCGGTAGCAGCAGATGTTTTTCCTTGGATATCGGCGAAAAACAGGTCAACACTGTGTTCATATCTTGCGGCAATTTAGCGATTGTGCTTCGGCCCTCAACCGAACCGCTGATAACCGCCGTATCAAGCCCGAAAGCATACTTAACATACTTTGATACATTTTCATACAAATAGTTTGCAGTATCCGCAAAGGCCGTAAATACAATAACTTTTTTATTATTACCATTGATAGGATTTTCTACTTTTTCTTTAATTTGGGCTAAAAGTGTTTGCAGTTTATAGTCATCATCAACACCAATGCTGCTTGTTTCTTCATACAATCCTTTCAAAATGTAGGCATCTGCTTGCAAGTCACGTTTCCACGAGCGATAGTCCATATCTTTAAGTGAAATATTGACCTTGCTGCCGATAACTACATCAACATCGTCATCAATATCTTCAAATTCGCTGAAATCATTCTCAAATTCGGCGTTTACCTTTTGCTTTTCATACGTGTTGATATGTTCAATTGTTTTTTCTATTCTATACAGTATCCGTGAAAGTGTCTGATTAAACGAATATACAGAACTTTCCATGCGTTTCATCAGGTTTATACTCATTAAGCGCCGAACACCTTTTTCGCGGTCGGCTTGCTTAAAGAACACGCCTTCACTCATATCACGACCGTATTTGTCTTCGTAAAAATCTCGCTTACTTTCGTGAATATAAGCTGAAGGAGTATAAACACATAATGACAACTGTAATAAATTTTCAAAAATCTCGGAATAGGATATTGTACCTTTCTTAAGGCTCAAAACCGGCCGCAGATTAATCGGCTTTAATCTGTCTGGAAACTTACCAATATCGCTGGTGTTATAGTATTTTTCTATGTGTTTGCGAGAACGAGCGATTGTTACGCTGTCAAGCAAATCAAAAAAGTCAAAACTCAACATATTGAGCAATCTTCCGGCAGTGCGTTCATCGGCCGGTAATTGATTCCAATGGTTATATGTTCTTTGTGCATCTCGGAATATTTGCTCAACATTTTTGCCCTCGCCTAATTTATCATTAAGTTGCTTGGCGTTGCCTTCATAAGCAAGAGCTAATTGGTTTTTCAAATCTATGAATTGATTGTTCACCGGTGTTGCCGAAAGCATCAAAACCTTTGTTTTTACACCTTTTCTAATAACCTTTTTAAGCAATACGTTGTAGCGATTATCTTTTTGTTCTCCGGAATTATCCAAATATGTTTGACCGCCGTTCCGGAAGTTATGACTTTCATCAATAACCACTAAATCATAGTTTCCCCAGTTAAGTTTGCTTAAGTCCAAACCATTTGATATACCTCTGGCGCGAGATAAATCCGTGTGATACAAAACATCATAGCGTAAACGGTCAGTTGCTATCGGGTTATTAACATAGTTTTCTTTATAGGTCGTCCAGTTATCGGTTAACTTTTTCGGACATAGCACCAAAACATTCTTGTTGCGATTTTCATAGTATTTAATAACGGATAATGCCGTAAATGTTTTACCTAAACCGACGCTATCGGCTAAAATGCAACCGTTGTATTTTTCCAGCTTATTGATAATGGCAAGACAAGCATCCTTTTGGAAATTATATAGTTTGTTCCAAATGGCACTTTCCTTAAAACCGGTTGCCGTATTAGGCAAAACATCTTCGTTGATATCATCCAAAAACTCATTAAAAATGTTATACAGGGTGAAAAAGTATATAAATTCCGGAGAATTTTCATTATAAACGGCCGTAATATTTTCAACAATTTCTTCCGTAATATCCTGTAATTGCTCTTTATCCGTCCACAATTCGTTAAAATGCTGCAGATACATTTTACTCATTTGGGCTTCAAATTTATTGATGATACAGAAACAATTATTGCCTTTTTCGCATCCTAAATCCACCGTTGTAAAACCGTTAATCGGAAAATAAGCACAACTGGTATTATCTTTATTTTCAATATCTATGAGTCCTGGAACATTCTGTCCAGTTTTGTTTGACTTAAAACGTGCCTTTTGCTTAATCCATTCAGCACACTCTTTAGCTATGGCTTTCTGTGTCAGTTCATTACGCAGTTTTACTTCAAATTCCGTGCCGTATATACTTTTCTCACGAGCCAAGCGTGGAATGTAAAATTCTCTTTTTTCTTTAGGTGTCTTTTCGGTAACAAATGTCGGAGAAGTGAAGATAAAGCGCAGTTCTTCAATGTTTTCAAGTTCTTTCTTTAGTTCGGCAAAGGCATAGATAGAGAAATACGCCGCTGCAATAGATACTTTGGAGTTCTGTTTTATCTCTACCTTCAGGTCGTCTCTTAATATTGACGATACGTTATCAAAAGTCTTAAAGTCTAACACTGGGCTAAATCACCATTTAATTATTCCACTTTTTGCATCATAATATGATTTCTTACAGAATCAACTAAAATCTTTCCGAAATGCAA
>JAFVAR010000001.1 GCA_017480425.1 bacterium
GTTTCTCCTACAATCTTAAATTTTCCATATCCAGGACTTATTATGCCTTTTTTTGCGGTAGAAGTCATTTCGTTGTTCTTTTTTACTACAACGTGGCCTTCTGCAACGGTCTCTTTATCGGAGCCTTGCCATACTAACTTATCAGTATTTAATGACACTCCGTCTTTTAGTACGATGTACGTGTTGTCGTATAAAGTTATTATACCGGTATTCTCGTCGTAAGTTCCTTTTGAGGACTGAAAACTCATTGCAACTTCGCCGTTCTGATAAAAATTGCCAAGTACGTTGTTTAATGTTGCTATACTGTGGTCGTTGCTGTAATGTCCGTTCTCACCATAAATTTCAAAGTACTTTTTGCCCTCTTTTGTTTCAGTTATGATAATACCGATTGCATCGACTTTCTGTTCGTTTTCTTTTCCTTTAAGCTGGGCTCTGTTAAAGTTGCCGGTAATAATTCCTGCTGAAATGAAAGCCCATGCCATAACAAGAACAAACGCCAGAATTGCAATTATGTAAGAACGTTTTTTCTTATCAAGACTTTTAAATTTTTCGTATATCTTTTTTAAAGTCTCCATAGAAATATTTTATCACACAAACTCAATTTAGATATAATATTGTTAAGAGAGAGGTAACAATTTATGAAGGAATTAGAAAAATATATAAAATTAAGAGAAGAATTTTCATTAAAGTTAGAACCGGCTGCAATAAACGCCGAAAAGACTTGTTGGAATTTTTATACTGATTCGACAGAGGAAAATGCAAAAAATTATGAAACTGCGCAGGATAATTATTCCAAATTGTTTCAAAACAGAGAATTTTTTGAAAGATTTTCTCAAATAGATGCTGATGTTCTGCCAAAGCATGAAGCAAAACAACTAAAAGATTTGATGAAAGAATTTGACGAAGAATTGAATACAGGTGAAGCGCTTAAGGCTTTAAGAAAAAAAGAAAATGAAATTGCAAAAAAATTGAATTCTTACGTTCCTAAAATTGATGGGAGGGAAGTTTCTAAAACAGAGATTACAAAAATTTTGCAAACTGAATCTGATGAAGGTATTCGTAAAAAAGCATATGACGCAAAAACTCTTGGCGGGGAGCTTATAGCTGAGGATTTAATAGATTTTATAAAAATGAGGAATGAGTATGCAAAAACAAAAAATTACTCAAATTACTTTGATTATAAACTCAAGGAATCTTATGATGTCGAAACAGAGTTTTTAAATAATTTAATTGATGAGGTTTATAAAGGTGCAAAAGATAAAATAAAAGATATACAGGAGGATAAGTATAAAAAACTCAGAAGATTTTTTAAGACTGATAATTTAAAGCCGTATCATCATGGTTTGCTGTTGGAAGATAATCCTGAAAAAGGTGTAAATGAGATACTTGAAAACTATAATGTTGAAGAAATTTCAAAACAAATTTATGCAGGCATGGGGTATGATGTTGAAGGAATGGTAAATAGCGGCAAGCTTACTTTGGATTTGTATCCGAGAAAGGGAAAAAATACCCATGGTTTTTGTTTTGGAGTTGAAGCCGGAAAAGATTCAAGAATACTGGCAAATTTAACTAATAATGTAATTAGTTTGGATACATTAAATCATGAAATGGGACATTGTATTTATGATTTGGGAATCTCTTCAGCTCTTCCGTTTTTGGATAAACAACCTTCATCACCTGCATTAACAGAGGCTATTGCAATGATGATGGGTGATATTATGAAGAAAGAAAATGTTTTAAAAGATATTATTCCTCCGGAATTATTAAAAAGATTTAAAGGTTCACACAAAGAAGATGAAGCGGCTTTTGTTTCAAGAAGTTTATTAATAATTGATTTTGAAAGAGAGTTTTACGAAAATTCGGATACAAATCCTTCAAAATTATGGAATAATTTAACAAAAAAATATTTAAACAGAGATGACGGAGAAGATTCTGTATGGGCAACAATTCCGCATTATCTTTCTCATCCTGCATATTATCAAAATTATTTTAGGGCAACAATTATGAAAGCGCAGATTTATGCATTTTTAAGAAGTAAACTCGGAGAATTAACTTATAACAAGACAGTGGCAGATTATATGCAAAAGAATATATTTTCTTTAGGGGCTTCTGTTGAAGAATATGACCTTATTAAAAATTTAACAGGTAAAGCATTTTCGGCAGAAGATTTTATAAAAAGTTTATAATTATTTAAGTTCAATTTCTTTAATATATCTGGGTCTTGCTTTGACTTCATTGAAGATTTGTCCTAAATATTCTCCGATTATACCAAGGCAAAAAATTTGGAGACCGCCGAAAAATGCCAATAAAATTACGAGAGTTGCCCAACCGCTCGGTGCATTGTGCAGTATATATTTTTCAAATAAAACTTCCAGCGTTAGCATGATACTGCCTATTACAGTTATAACACCTACTGCTGCAATTATTCTTAACGGTACAATACTGAATGCTGTAATACCGTTAAGGGCAAGGCTTGTAAGTGAGAAGAAATTAAATTTTGATTTTCCAATCAATCTTGGTTTAACGTCAAAATAAACATAAGCGGTTTTCAAACCAATTTCGTGGAAAAATCCCCTTAAGAACAATCCTTCTTCCGGATATTGAGCCAAAATATCCAATCCGTGTTTACTTACCAAACGAAAATCAGAATGATTCGGAGGTATTTTAACCCCAAGTATGTTCATAAGTTTATAGAAACAAAATGCGGTTGTTTTTTTGAATAAAGAATCTGTTTTACGATTATTTCTTATGCCTGAAACAATGTCAGCTCCGTTATGGAATTCATCAATAAATTTCTCAATTGAATTTTCATCTTGCTGCAAGTCTGCATCTATTGAAATTACACAATCACATCCAATTTCTCTGACTCCGAGTAAACCTGCAATTAGAGCTTTTTGATTTCCGTAATTTCTTATAAATTTTGTCCCTTTTATTTTATCTCCGTATATTTGGCGGAGTTTTTCAATAACTTTCCATGTATTATCTTTTGAGCCGTCATCTATTAGATAAATATAACTTGTATCAGAAATTTTTCCGTTTAGTATTAGTCCGTCCATTATTGATAGCAGTGTTTCTACAGTAGACTGTATTACAGGTTCTTCATTAAAACACGGAATAATAATTGCAAGTTTTGAATATTGTCTGCTCATTGTCAACCTCTTGAAAATATTATACAATCATATAGTATTAAAATAAAGGAGTTTGTTTTGACAAACAAAAAATTTGTCTTAAATGCCGATGATTTCGGAATGAGCGAAGCATATAACAGAGCAGTTGCTGAAGGGTATTCGGAAGGAATTTTAAAAAGCGCAAGTCTGGTTTCGAACGGTGATGCATTTGAAGAAGCCGTAACAAAAATTATTCCGGCTTCTCCTGATTTAGGTATAGGTATTCACCTTAATATAATTGAAGGTAAGTCATTGACAGGAGATGTAAATTTATTAACGGATGTAAATAATAACTTTAAGAATTCATTTTTGCAATTGTTGATTAAGTCGTATAATCCAAAAGATAAAGCTTTTTTAGAACAGGTAGAAAGAGAATTCAGAGCCCAGATTGAGAAGGTTAAATCAAGAGGAATAGAAATTTCTCATATAGATTCTCATGTGCATACTCACTCCATTCCACCCATTTTTGAGATAGTTTGCAAACTCGCTAAAGAATATGGCATACATCAAGTAAGGACTCAATTTGAATATCCTTACGTTATTCCGGATGTTTTTATTCATTTAAACAGAAAATATTTAGTAAATATAATAAAAATTGTTCTGCTTGAGATTTTTACTTTAATTAACAGAAAAACAGTAAAAAAGTATGAACTAAATACTAACGATTACTTGATAGGAGTTGGTTATACAGGCATGATGTCGGCTTTAAGTGTTTCATACGGACTTATTGCTCTAAAAAATAAATCAAATATTATTGTTGAAGCGCTTATTCATCCTTGCAGGTATCAAGATGGTACGATTGACGGGCATTTTACAGAATTTCAAATAACAAAGAATTTGAAGCTTAAAGAAAAAATAGAACAGCTTGGGTTTGAAATCGGAAATTATAAATAAGGTGCGTTTATTACGCACCTTACTTAATTTATTCTTCTGAACCTTCCGTACTTATATTTGTGTTCTGTGTTGGTGTAGGTTCAGGTTCAGGTGCAGTTTCAACTGCCGGCGCAGGCTCTGCCTTTGGAACCGATGTTTGTGTCTGCGTTGAAGTGTTTGTAGTAGATGTTTCAACTGTTGCATTGCCTGTAGGTGCTGCGGTTTGTGCTGGGGTATTTGTTTGCGCAGGCACAGGCTTAGTTTCTGCCGGCTGAGTTGTTTGTGTTTCAGTCGTAGTATTTTTTGTTGTTTCTTTTAAACTTTTGAACAAATTTTTGATTTCTTCAGCGGAGTTTTTCAAATCATTCTTAGTATCTTTAATTAGTTGTTTTTGATTCTCAACTGCATTATTGTATTTTTCTATATTGGATTTGAGGTCTGTTCCAACTGCAGATTTTATATCCTCAACAGTTTCTTTGACGGTCTTTGTTTCCATTTCGCTTAAATCAGGTTGAGATAGCCATTTGAATGATTTGATTGAGCTTTTACTGTCGATTCCGCCGTTGAACGATACTTTAAAATCTTTGTAGTTAGTGCTTCCGTTAGAAAGAGCCGGAATTGCCGCAATATTTTCTCCTGCAGGATTTGTTGTCAAAATATTAAGTATTTTGGCAGTTGTACTGCCAAATTTTGGAATATATGATAACAGCTTATCGGCTGAGAGTTCTCCTAAAGCTCCTAATTTGGCAACCATTGAAGCATCAAGTCTTCCCAGCACAGTAACATTTGTTGTGCCGTTAATTAAATTGTATTTGCCTGTAACGTAATAGCACAATACTTTTCCGGTGCTTTTAATCTGGCTTATATTAGCCCAGCCGTCAGCAAATGTCATTTTACCTTCTATGAGATCAAAAGTTCCGGTATTTGCCAAGCCTGTTGCATTTGTGATTGATGCTACTGTATTTTTTAAAAGTACGTTATTTATTATGTTTGAAGCACCAAGAAATCCTTCAAATTTCCCTATTGTGCCAAAAGCTCCGTTTTTAACCGTAAAACTTAAATTACCTTTCATTGATTTCATCATCTCGTTATAGTCAAGAACAATAAGGGTTAATTTTGTATCAAATCCAAGAGCTCCTGTAAGTGCTTTTTTAATGCCGGCTGCTCCTTCTATTGCCTTTTCGGCATTCAAATTTTCACCTTTAAAATCAATTTTTGTTTTTGCATTTGTTAAGTTGTAGATTATGTTTCCGTTAATTTTGCCGTCAAAAGCAGTTCCCTTAAGATTGTTTAAATAGAAGTCATTTCCTTTGAGTTCGAAGCCGCTCGTTATATTTTGTGCTTTTATTCCTCCGGATGCGAATTCTTGTACAGATGCGTTTCCGTGTAAAATAGTACCATGAAGTTTTACATCAGTGTTTGTCATTGCTACAGGTATTTCCGGTATTGAAATTGTAGGAACGGAAACATTTCCGCTTACAATCGGATTCATCATGCTTCCTGTAATTCCTATTTTTCCGGATAGTGACATTTTGGACTTATCAAACATAGGAATAATAATCGTCGATAGGTCTGTAGTTGTCCAATTTAGGTTAAGTGTCTGTTTTGCAATATTCATATCTCCTTTTAAAGCAGATTTGATATCGCCTGTTGTGATAAAATCAAGGCCTATTTTTTCTGTTAAGTAGTTTGTAATTTTTCCTGCTATATTTGTTTTAATTTTTTCTATTGTTACAGGGGTTTGAGTAATCTCTATAGCATTTTCTTTTATTATTGCGCTTATTTTAGGCGCAGATACGGTTAATGCAGGATTAATCAATTGAACGTTGCTGCTGTTTGCGCTTCCTTCAAAAGTAGTTCCGTCAGAAGTTATATTAACAAGTGTGGAAGGAGCCTTAATTCTTATATCTGACGGGATATTTTTTAAATCAACATTTGCTACATTAAGTTTTATAACCGGATTAATTTTATCTAATTTTCCCTTGATTATTGCATCCATTGATATTGTACCGGAATAAATCGGGTTTTCTTTTAATATAGCCGCTTGACCGAGTGCAACAAGCAGCCCCTTTAAATTTAATCTGTCTGCGTTTACGTGAATATCACATACAGCATCCTCTGTAAAAGTTCCGAACACTTTTAACGGTTGGTTAAAAACTGTAAAACTTATATTTTTAATATTAATGTTGTTGTTATCTAAATTGACATCAGCATTAATATCATTAATTCCAACGTTGTACAATCCGTAGAATACTTTTGCAGACGGAACTTTTACAAATCCGTTTGATAAAAGTGTTTTGGTATCTGACTTAATGTTGAAATCAGCATTTAATTTACCGTTTGCACTGAGTGTTTGCAAGTCTTTTATGTTGAATATTAAAGCAACTTTTTTAACTATGCCGAGTAGGTTTGCAAGTTCTAAATCTGATTTAAAATTCATATCAATAAACGGTTTTTTACCGGTTGTAACTTTTCCGTATAATTTTGAAGCTTCGTTCTTAGCGGTATAAATATCGGAATTAATATTTATTGTATTACCTTTAAAGTCCATTACTGCATTACTTTTAGGTAAATCAATAAGTGAAATGTCAGCTATATTTACTTTTCCGTCAATTGAATCCGGAGAAGTTTTTAAATTAACGATAGCTTTTGCGGTTAAATTATAATCATATATGCTTTTCAGAATCCCAATTATATCAACAGGTTCTGCTTGTTTTTTTTCTTCTTGGGGCGGATTAAAGACAAGCTCGTTAAGTTCAATGTTTGGCATTATTTTGTTAAACAATTTTATGTCGTAATTAAATTGTTCTCTGTCTTTTAGTGTAAATTTTCCGGCTCCTGATATTTTGATACTTTTGTTAATAACAAAATCTGTAATATCGGTTTTTCCTCCGCTCAGAATATAGTTGTCTTTTCCGTCTGTAATTGTAGCTTTATAGCTTCCTATGTGTATGTCGGGAAGGTGGTTCGACAGCTTTAATCCAAACGGCAGTTCAAACGGAGCTGCGGATTCTTCTTTTTGAGTTTGGTTTTCAGTTTTCGGCAAATATTGCTCTATATCAAAACTGCCGTCTTTGTTTATTTTAAGAGTGATTTCCGCATTGTTGAGCTTTATAACGTCAATTCTGATATTTTTTGCAAGCAATGGCAACAGTGACATTTTAACTTCAAAATTATCCGAAATTAGTACCGGTTCTTTCTTTGGAGTGTAAAGCTCAAATTTTTTAACGCTTAATCCTGCGGTGAACTTTGGAGTTGTAACTATTTTGATGTCTTCCAAACCGGCAGAAAGTCCTGTAGCTTTATTTATTTCTCCTACAATTTGCGGAGTATATTTATCTATTGCAAAGTTTATAATAAACGGTAGCAAGAGGAATAACGCAAATGCGCTAACCATAATGCTTCCCAGTATAATTCCGATTTTGGCTAAAAATTTGATATTCATAAAACCCTCCTCAACACAGTCAATTTTACCACGAAAAGCACTAAATAAATATTGCTTGCAAGGACAGCAAAATTTAATACTTGCTATTAATAATTTGAATTGAATTGTAAAGTTTCGTAACAAATAATTTCACTTGTGAAATCTGATATTCTGTAAATACTTTATATATAAGATATATAAGATGAGAGAGGATATGCAAAAATGACAAAAAAAGAAAAGAAAGATAAATTTAAGCGTGCCGAAGAAACAGAAGCGAATGTAGAAGTTGGCTATGTAAATGAACAAGATGTGCATATTGCAGATGAATGCAAAGCGCTCGATGTAAATTCTCCTAGAAGTTATGTTCCTTATTTTAAATTGTATACCAATGGAAAAAAATATGCTTTGACACTTCAAGATGTAAAATTTGACGCAGAATATGATGAAAAATATAAGTATTTGGAAATGTTCTCTATTGACAAAATGAGGGAGCGTTTTGAAGGCGGAGAAAAAATATCTGATATATGTTTTGACTTAAAGAATTTTATTATTGAAAATAAAGACACTAATCCTGATTTGGTACAGATAGCAATATCACATCTTTTGGATAATGCTGAGCATTACTATGATAAAGGTACTGACAATTGGCTGCATATATCAGGTTTTACAAGAAAACATCAAGGTAATTCTTCCGAAGAGATGTTATTAAAGCTTATGAATACAAAAAACAGTGAATGTCTGTCCGGATTTGTGTGTTCAACTATATCAGAATTTGGAATGCATGTTCTTGAAGAATGCGGAATAAATGCGGTCATGTTATGTGGTGACGGAGGAGATTCAAATCATACAACGCTGCTTTGGCAGAGAAGCGACGGAAAGTTTGTACAAAATGACTACGGATTCTCTCATTTATTGAATGCAACAAATATTAAAGACGCAGCAAGAGAGGTATATAAGAATAATTTAGGACTTTCAACGAACGGCTATATATATTTTGTTGATGAACATGGCTCATATCAGGAATTTTCTATGAAAGAAGAAGCTGTCTGGGGACGAGAACTTGATAAAAGAGATTATAATAATCAATCTGTTTTCAATCATAATGTTAATTCAAAATCTTCAATAAACGGCAATGTTCATTTTTCTAATAGAGGTGCAGTTGAAGCAGAAGTTAGCGGTTCTTTAGCTTATCAAAACGAGGATAAAACAAAATCTAAAGAAACAACATTTGCTCTGGGTTACAAAAAAAGCGGTGTAACTTCTCTGGCTGATAGCTCTGTTAGTATCGGAGGAAAGGTTGAACATAAAAGTGAAACAATAACAGATGATGGCAAAAAATTTTCTGATTTAAAAGTTGTCGTGGATTTAACAAAACTGCATGCAAAAAATTCAATTGCGGGAGAACTAACAGAAATAACTTCCGCGAATACTAAGTTGTCGGATCCCAATCAAGAAAAAGAACTTAGAAAATTCTATGGAGATATATATGAAGAGGCAGTTCCAAGAGATGAATTTAAGCAAGGTTACGATTGGTGCACAAATTATATTCAGGAATATAATGCAATGGAAAATCATCAAACCCCGCCGATTACACTGGAAGATTTTATTCAACAAAGGCATGATGATAAATATAATCAATTAGACACTCGGTCAAAATTAGTTTTCGATTCGCAAATAAAAAAAGAATGGGAAAATTATCTAATAGATAATAAATATGTTGGTGCATTAGCAGTTGTACAGCAGCGACAAAATTATTACAAAGATATACTGGATAATTATGATAGCGAAAAAAATAAATTTGTAAATAATAATATGGTTTTTGATAGCGCAAGTTCTTCTAATTTTCGTATTTTGACAACTCCAGATAGGCATTCAACTCTTATTACTGCTTTTATCAGGAAAGTTTTCGGTCGAGAAAATACGCTGGTTAAAGACGATAATTTCGAACTCGCAAATGCTTGGCAAGCAAGCGGTTTACTTGGTTTTAGTCTGGTCCCTACAAGTACTTTTTCTTTTGGAGGAGATATGAGACTAGGCTTTGAAGACGGTTTAAAATTGAATATAGCAAAAGGTGGAACAATTTCCAGTACAGCAGTTAGCGGAGGTTTTGTCGCTGATATGTCACTTAAGAGTGGGACTCTCAGCGCTGCAGTATCACCCGGAATGAAACTTAATGGCTCGTCAATCTTTCAGTCACATGTGAGTGATAATGTTACATTAGGAGCAGGAATAGACGGATTTGCTGTTGTTACTGCCCAGTCAACTGATTGGGGAGTAGGAGGACACGCACAGGCTGCATATAAACCTAATGGATTAAATGTTACAATTTTTGGTTCAGCTGATGCTAATTTGAATAAACAACAATTAAGAATTGGCAGTTTTAATGCTTTATCTGAATATATAAGTGGTCTTAGTGCATCTTTAGGAGTTACGTTAAAATCAGGTATGGTAGTTAAATGTTCATTTTCAAAATCAAATGATTATCTAAATCCTACAAGAAATCGTACAATGTTTTCCGTTGGTGCCAAAATAAATCTGTAAAACAGTAATGGCAGTAAGAAGGACTATATATTCTTTTTGTATATGTTAAGTTTTGTAAAATAGTGCATAAAAATTTTCTGTTTTTGCATAGAACTTAATATTTGTTACAAATCCATAAAACCCTTGAGAATAGAGGAGTATGCCCTTTGTAAGTGAGTAAATGTAAACTTTTGTAACAAAAACTAAAGTGTCGCCTAAAGTTTTCAAAAAACTTGTCGTTAACACAGGTATCAGAAGTTGATTAGTAAAAACAAAAAAGTTGATTAGTACACAAGTTGATTAGGAGACAGTTAGTATGAAAAAAGTATTAGTATTATTTGCAGCGTTCGTATTATTAACGCTAAACCAAGCATTTGCTTACAGAGCAACAGATTTTTCAAATGATACAAAAATTGTAGCAGCAATTAATTTATTGGAACAAGCAGGTGAAACTGACGTTTTAAGAAACTTACAGAGATATGCGGTAAAAGTTTCATTTGATGATTTATCAGCAGTAACAATGAACAGCAGCAAAGCATTTGCAGTAAGCACTTATAACAATTACGGCTCAAGAGTAATAATGATTAACTCTATTTATAAAAATGCACCTGTTGAACAAATTGCTTGCTTAATTGCACACGAAAGCTGCCATACAAAAAGAGTAGCTGATTTGGAAGAAGAAACAGTTGCAACACAAAAAGAAGCAGCAACTTGGATTAGACTAAAAAATACATCAAAAGTTTACCCTGATTCAAGATTAACAAGAAGACTTGATAAATTAAGCGGTTTATATCTTGCATCATCAGAAGGAAATAATCTTGTACAACAAAAGATTGCATCAAGCGGATTCTATAGAAATCAATTAGGTTTAAATTAGTATAAGTACACTGTCACTAATCAATAATCAACCCCCTCGGGAGAGGGGGTTGATTTGTTTAGATATAAATTTGCGTTCTTTTTACCAAAAAGAACATACATTTTTATTGGAGGACATTTTTATATTGTTAAGATAAAAAGGTAATGCATAAACCTGATAGTATACTTATTACAAGCACAATTGATATAACTTTTACCGTATCTTTAAAGTCATTATTTTTTAACAATACGAGAAGTCCCAGTCCTGCATTAGCAAGCAATCCGCTCATCGCAGCTCCAAAAGTAATCGAACCTTTTATAAGCATCATTGTTATTCCTATTGATATTGCACAATTAGGTATTAATCCGACAAAACCTGCTATAATCGGTTGTATAAACTTGCTGCCTTCGATTATATTTGTGACAGTAACATTTTCCAGGCAATAATTTAGAATTAAGGTTATAACTAATATAAATCCGAATACGTTTGCCGTGTGAACTATCGGGTGTATGAAAATTTCTCTTTTATGTCCGTGTTCTATGTCGTGTTTGCAGCAACCTTCTTCTTCCATAATATCAGGAGTATAGTCTTCATTATCAACAACTTTTGTCGGTGAAATAACATCTATCAAATAACCAAATACTATACCAATAAGCAGTTTTAATCCGACAATCGGTATTATCAAGTGAGCTTTTGTCGGAGTTGCTAAAAGTATTGGTATTGTTTCATCAGATGTCGCAAGATATACTGCAATGAGTGCACCTCTTGTAATAATTCTTTTTGAGTATAGGCTGCTTGCAATTACGGAAAACCCGCATTGAGGGATTATAGAAGCAAGGCTTCCGACAAGAACTCCGCTTTTTCCTGTCTTCTTTAGTGAAGAATTAATTTTATCGGCATAATAAAATTCTAATAATTCTATTATCAAAAATACAATAAACAAAAACGGAAGCAGGTGAACGCTGTCACAAATCGCATCTACAACCCAATCCGCAAAAGGAAGTTTCTCGATTAAAGAATCAATCGGTTCAAACATCCATTCGTTTAAAGAATTAATTTTATCTATTATTGAAACCAGCATAGTTAAAATTTATCATAAAACATAAAATCAGAATATAGGCTTTTTATATGATTTTGGGAATAATTACTGCTAAAACCAATTGCAAACATTTTCCTGACATAAAACAGATTCTAAATCATGCATAATGTTTTTTCGTGTCATTTCGTATGTTACGGGTGTAATTGAAATTTTGTTATTTCTAACGGCAGAGATGTCTGTCTTGTTATCATCCGGTTGGTTAATCAATTCTCCTGCCATCCAATAATATACTTTACCTCTCGGGTCAATACGCTTTTCATATCCGTCAGTGTACATTCTGCTGCCAAGCTCGGTTATTGCAATTCCTGCAATATCATCTTTTTCTAATCCTGGGATATTAATATTTAGTATTGTTTTTGGCGGAATTTTATATGTGTTCAATCGGTTTAAAAGCTCTGCAATAAATTGAGCCGGATACTTAAAATCTTCATATTCGTTTCGGAGACTTGCAAGAGAAGTCGCAATACTCGGATAACCCATCATAGCACCTTCCATTGCACAGCTTACGGTTCCTGAATATAAAATGTCAGCTCCTAAATTTGGGCCATGATTTATTCCTGAAATTACTAAATCCGGTTTTTGTTCTTCGGTTAAAATTGCATTAATACCGAGCTTTACACAATCTCCCGGAGTTCCTGTTGTTATCCAGCATTGTTTTGCTCCATATTTAGGCTCAATTTCTTCTACTCTCAGAGGTGTATGTAGTGTTAAAGAATGCCCTGCAGCGCTTCGTTCCCTGTCCGGAGCTACCACATAAACTTCATGACAAGGTGAAAGTGCTTCTATTAATGCTCTTATTCCGTTTGATAATATGCCGTCATCATTTGATACAAGAATTTTCATTTTTTCCTCTTTTTACGAATTTTATCATAACATATACTGCACCAAAAATCTTTACAAAAATTTACAATTAATAACAGAGTATAATCATGCTTATTTTGTATTATAATTTTGCGCTAAAGAGAAATAATTTACGGTAAAATTTAAAATAAAATAAAAGATTCCATACAAGATAAAAATATTCAAAAATTCATCTTTACATTTCCTTAACATTTGCTCATAATTAGGCAATTTTTATTTTGTCATGCTTTTAAATATATATATAAGTTGATATAATCAGCTTATAACGTAGAAGTATATGTGTATGATTAACAAAATTGGTGTAGACAGCAATACTGGCGTAGTAAATAGCAAACAAGCCCGTAGAAATAATGAAGGGAACCCGAACTTTAAAGGTCTGGGTACGCTTGCGCTTGCCGGAATACAAAAATGTGAACAAGTACCGATGATAAATGTCGCGGTAATTGATATGTTGTCTGCGATACTTCCACGTACAATTGTCGAATCTATGACTAACTGGTTTGCCGGATTTGAAGCATTCAGGAGAGAGTCATCAGGGCTGTTTGTTAACTGTATCATACCAAGCTTCATAACACTGGGAATAGCAAAATGTTTGAATCCTGCAATTATGCCGAAAGGTGTAAATATGTCCAGATGCTGGGCTGACAGAAATATGGTTACTAAAATGTCAGAGTACTATCAAAATGCATCATCGGATAACAGGGTTGAAGATTCGCTTAAGAAAATTATCAGCGATATTCAAGGTTTTGAAGGCAAAAAAGAGATTAATTTCGGAAAAGAATTAGGTGATGAGAAGATTGCTGATTATGCAAGACGTTTGAATGAAATTTCTAAAGAGAAAATCTCCAATCATGAAATGAGAAAAGAAGTTGAAAAGATTTCTAAAAAAATAGTTGAAGAAACTAAGGTCGCTGAAAATATTAAGGTTGGCGGAGTCAGCACTTCTTCTGTTCATTCTTTACTCGAAGATTCAGTAAAATTCTTTAGAGAATTTCAGCGAGCCGATGGAAAGCTTTCAATGGAAGAATTTGCGAAAAAGAGCAGAAAACTTGTCACGCAGAAAAGTTTGTTGGGCTTGAGCATTGTTTTGCCGCTTGCAATTTCTATGCAGTACATTAACAGATGGATTACGGGTAAAATCTCCGGAACCAAGGGTGCGCCTATATATGAAGATTTTGCAAAAGGTAACAGCATAGAAGAAACACCTAAAGCTAAAGAAGGATTATTAAAGCAAAAAATTATTTCGATATCATCAATGATAGGTGTTTCTTTGTTATCTATGATGAAAAAACCAAGTATGAATATGCTTGAATTCAAAGGTTCTTTTCCGACAATGGATCAGGCAAGAATAATTTCGACTGCTACTTTTTCATCACGTATGGCAGCAGCTGATGATAAAAATGAACTTGCAGAAGCAACTATAAGAGACATAGCAACATTTTCAAGTTTGTATTTTTTGGGTGATTATGCATCAAAGGCTGCTGCAACAATTGTTGAAAAATATAAAGGTGTAAAACTTCTAAACGAAACAAAAGAGTTAGACAAAAATGCTAATGCGCTAAAAAAATTCTGGCATTGGGTAAAAAATGTTAATATAAAATCATCTGAAGAAGTTGTAAGTAAGACAAAGGAAATGTTAAACGGTGCAAAGCCAACGCAAGAGCAAGCTATAAAAATAGAAAAAGAAATAAGTCGTGCAAAAAATTTAAGAGCAGCTTGTCAGGCGACCAATATCGGTGTATCATTATTACTGTTGGGAATTGTGATTCCGGTGCTGACTCGTAAAAATACAAAGAGAAAGCACGAAAAAGCTCTCAAATTAGCACAAGAAAATAATATATCGTCGAACACAGAAAAAACAGATGAATCTTCTGTCACACCATTGAATGTAAAATATTCAAAATTGACAGCCGGATTCAGAGCCGAAGAAAAGTAGAAATAGCAATCATGAAAGTACAACAAATTTCACAACAACAAAACTCGATTAATGAAAAACAGCCTCAGTTTAAGGGTGCTGTAGATTCAACCATGCGTTATTTGGCAACGAACCAAGCAGTAGGTGCAAACGGAGTTGACCTTGCATTTATGGTTACACCCAGAACCGCAAGCGATTCAATCCGCAGAGGTCCTGTTGCAGGTTTAGAAACCGCACGTCGTGAAATGAGCGGTACTGTAAACCATACTTTAGTCGGTGCATACGGAATTGGTGCCGGCGCTCTGGTTGCTGCTCTTATGGGCATTGACAGAAAATATGGTACAAAAGTTAATAAAATGATGGCTGCTCCTGAAACTATCAATATTTTGGCTGAGAATAAGGCTAAAAATATGAATTCTCAAAAGCAGTATTTAACGGATGTCTTTAATAATTTGAAAGCATTTAATCCTGCTTCAAAACTTGCGGATGCTGACGGTTACATTAAACTCTCAAAGCTTCCGAAAGAATCTGTAGATGAATTTGTAGAAATTATGAACAGTGCAATTAATAATCCGGAAGTGGATTTTAAGAAATGGTCATTTAACGGAGATCCGGAATTTTTGCATGTGCTTTCAAATAAAATTACAGAAAAAACCGGTGCACAGTCTAAATATATTTTAGAATCTGCAGAAAGAAAAGATGCAAAAAGTGTTACAAATTTAAACACAATTTTGGAAGATATATTTAGAGTTTCCAGAGCTTTTGATAAGCCAAAGGTAAAAGAGGCATTTGAAAAACAAATCAGCGAAAATAAAACCATTGCGGAAAATGATTTTGTCAAAAAGTTTACAAAATACGGAAAACGCAAATCAATTGCCGGATTTATTATTGCCTCAGGAATCGGAATGTCAATTCAACCGATAAATATGTACTTAACAAAGAAGAAGACAGGACAAGACGGTTTTGTCGGAGTTGAAGGCAGAACAAAAGATACAAGTACCAAATTCAAAATTTTGAAAACAGTTACTTCTGCCGCTTTCTTTGGAATGGTATTAACCACGCTTAAAACAGGCATTAAAGGTTTTATGGACAAAATGGCATTTACGGGATTTTGGCCTACAATCAGCCAATTAAAAGGTATATATGGTGTTACTATTATATCAAGATTTATGTCTGCAAGAGATACCGATGAACTTAGAGAAGCTGCAACAAAAGATACTCTTGGTTTCTTAAGCTGGTTGGTTTTGGGTGACTTTGTTAATAAAATAGTGGCAGAAAAACTGGATAAGTCTGTCATGAACAGAACAAAAGATGTTGAAAGTAAAGGTTTCTGGGGTAAGATATTTAATTCTTCGCTAAAAACCAGAGATGAAGTTTTGATTGATGCTCTGGCATCTAAAAATCAGAGTACAACAAAAATTGAAAATGGTAAGGTTGTTGCTAAGAAGTTTAAAGAATTGCTCAAGGATTTAAACAATATTGAAGATGAACAGTTGAAGAAGGCAGTTAAAAAACGACTAAGAACTCTTAACAGAGCGCAAGCGGCTGGGTATATATTCTCAGGTACAATTCTCGGACTCGGTATTCCTAATTTAAATATTTATATAACGAATAAGCTTGATAAGAAACGCAAAGAAAAAGCGGCAATGCTCGAAAAAGAAAAGTCTGCTAAAGAAGTTTAAAGCATAAGCGCTGCATAGTGGCGCTCTTGTGTTCCGTTTTCTTTTCTGTATGAGTAGAATAAATCGTTGTTGCAAGATGTGCAATACGGACAAATATCAATTTTTTTAATTCCCGCTTCTTCAAGCTGACGTGCATTTATACTTTTTAAATCAATGTTTTTTTCTAAATAAAGTCCGCTTCTGTCTGATACGGTTTTAAGACAAGCTTCTTTGACATCGCTGCTGACTTCGTAACAGCATAAACCTATTGCAGGGCCGATTAGTGCGATAATATTTTCCGGCAGGCAATTAAGTTCTTCTTGCATTTTGTTAGCTGTTTTAACGCATATTCCGGCAGCTGTTCCACGCCATCCGGCATGGGTAACTGCTCCTATTTTTTTCATTTTGTCATATAAAATAATAGGAGTACAATCTGCAAATCTTAGGTATACAAGTGTGTGAGATTTAGTTATTATTAAACTGTCGGTTGCGGGATATTCATCTCTTTCATCAACAATTTGAATATTGTCGCTATGGGTTTGATTTGGGGTGACAGTGCGTACTCCGATTTTGTTTAAATTTTCATTAAAAGGAAATTGACCTTTTGTGGTAAAAAATGCATTTATATCTTTTAGATAATCACTTTTTAAAATTTTATATCCGTTAAATTCATCAAAATAAAACATAAGAATATTATATATTCTTTCTTGTTACATTTACAATATTTCATGTTGGTGTTAGTATTTAAGGGCATATTTATATATAAATAGGGAGATAATAAATTGAAAACGAGTATGAAATCAGTAAATTGCGGAGAATTGAACCTCGCAAATTTGAATGAAGAAGTTACACTTTGCGGCTGGGTTTCTACAGTTAGAGACTTAGGCGGTATTTTGTTTATAGAACTTCGTGACAGAAGCGGTTTTTTCCAACTTGTTGCAAATCCTCAAGTTAATCCTGAAGTTCATGAAGTATTCTCAAAAGTTAAAAGCGAATATGTAATTCAAGTTAAGGGAAAAATCTCTAAACGTCCGGAAGAAACTTATAATGAAAAATACCCGACGGGACAGGTTGAAATGTATCCTGAAGAGGTAAATGTATTATCTGAGTCTAAAGTGCTTCCATTTGTTTTAGGGGATGAAAATGTTTCAGAAGATGTCAGACTGAAATACAGATATCTTGACATAAGAAACGAAAAAATGCTAAATAATTTGAAAGTTCGCCATAATATTGTTCAAGCGGTAAGAAATTATCTGAACAATAAAGAATTTTTGGAAGTTGAAACTCCGATTTTGATTAAGACAACTCCGGAAGGTGCTCGTGACTACCTTGTTCCGAGCCGTGTTCAACCGGGAAAATTCTTTGCGCTTCCCCAATCACCTCAAATTTTTAAACAATTATTAATGGTTGGCGGTATAGAAAGATATTACCAAATAGCAAAATGTTTCCGTGATGAAGACTTGCGCGCAGACAGACAACCGGAATTTACTCAAATTGATATGGAAATGTCTTTTGTTCAACAACAGGATGTGATTGAAATGGTAGAAGGGCTTATTGTTGACGCATTCAAGGCTGCCGGAGTTGAAGTTAAACCACCGTTCATTCAAATGCCTTGGCAGGAAGCTATGGACAGATACGGTTCCGATAAACCTGATACAAGATTTGGTTTGGAGTTATTTGATATCGGAGATATTATTTTAGAATCTAATTTTGATATAGTTAAAAATACGCTTCTAAACGGGGGTATTGTTCGTGGTATAAGAATCCCCGGCGGTGCTAATTATTCAAGAAAAGATATTGATGATATTACAAAACTTGCAGTATCGTTTGGGGCAAAGGCTCTTGCAAACATAATTTATCAAGAAGACGGAACTGCAAAATCACCTGTGTTGAAGTTTGTTACCGATGAGCAAGCAAAAGCAATACAAGAACGTGCTCAGGCTCAGGCAGGAGATATAATTTTCTTTGTAGCGGATAAGCCGAAACTTGTTTATGACATTATGGGAAGATTGAGGCTCTATTTTGGTAAATCATTGAATTTGATAGATGAAAATAAACATAATCTTCTTTGGGTTGTTGACTTCCCAATGTTTGAATGGTCTGATGAAGAAGGCAGATATATGGCAATGCACCATCCATTTACTTCTCCAAATCTGGAAGACTTGAGTAAATTAGATAGTGGTGACTTAGGAAACGTTAAGTCTATAGCTTATGATATAGTTTATAACGGTACTGAGTTAGGCGGTGGTTCAGTCAGAATTCACTCTTCCGAAGTTCAAAAGAAAATATTTAAAGCTCTTGGTTTAACAGAAGAAGAGGCAGCAGAAAAATTCGGATTTATGGTTAATGCTCTGCAATATGGTACACCTCCTCATGCAGGTTTGGCAATCGGTTTAGACAGATTAGTTGCTCTGTTGTGCAGAACAGAATCTATACGTGACGTTATAGCATTTCCGAAAAATGCAAGTGCTAAGTGCTTAATGTCTGATGCTCCCGGTGAAGCTTCATTGCAGCAGATGAGGGAATTGCATATTAAAAGTACTGTACAAAAATAAAGATAAAAAGACCTTCGTTTATCGAAGGTCTTTTTTTAGTTATTTATTTTCTATGAACTGCCCCATTCAAAAACTTTCATAGCATCTTGTATTAAAGATTTTACGGAATCTATCTCTGTATTAATTGCTTCGAGTTCAGTAGATAAGTCTCTGATATCAATGTCGAGGAAATCCTCTTTTGCGGAAATTCTTTCTTTTTCAGCATTATACCAAGCTGTTATTTCTTCTCTTACATCAGAATCAGTTCTTTGTTCAACCAAACCTGACATAACAAAATATGTTAGTGATGTATCAGGGGCGTAGTTACCGTCATCTTCAATTTCTGCAAGTTGAAATGCTCCGGAAATCAGAGCGTCATTTATATAATCTGAATTTGATGCCATTTCTTGATTATATTCACTTGTCCATCCGTTAGTCGCAGCAGATAAAAATATAGGGTAGAAAAAGTCTACTTTTGCTTTAAGGGCTGACGTGTATGTATCTGTTGCATCGTGATTTCCGGTTTCTCCTGTAGCTTGACCGGTTAGAGTATTTACTTTTGTTATCGGGTAATTCATATTAACCGATTCGCCGTCAATAACCGCCTGAATATTTTCAACAGAAGTACATAGTATCTGTGCAATAATTTGAGGTATCACATCTCTTGAGAAAGTTCCGCCTCTGCCACTTGAATCCATTGCAGAAGAACCTAAAACATTCAAAAGGATACTTGTATAATTGTTATCCATAACAACAAGTCCTCTGGAATCTGTTAAAACAACAGCGTTGTTGTCCTTTAACGGACGTTGCTTTGTTCCTCCAAAAGTATTAAGTCCGTAGCCCATTAAGTAACCGTAGTTTAGCTTGTTATATTGACCATTTGAATAATATGCCAAGTTTTTAGAGTTAAGTTTTGCCCTATATTCTCTTGATAAGTCAGACTGCTCCATCGTTAAAGCCATTTTTTGTCTTGAACGAATCGCAATATCACATTCAACATCAGCTTTTCGCGATGTTAGCATTAATAATTGTACTTGTGAGCAGGCTAAACCCATTTTTGCGTTTCCTTTATTTTTTCCCTTTGTATTATATATATCGGCATTTTTTGCAAAAACTTTAGTTTTTATAAGAAAAAATTTACAAAAATTTACAAAATTTTACTAATCTTTACAAATAGGCAATTTTTATAAAGATTTTGTTTTTATCATGATAGAAGTGTTAGTTTAAGGAGTTCTTGTATATGAACAATGTGCAAAGTGTAGGAATAAACCCAAATGCAGTAAGCTTAAATATTCCAAAAACAGTCAATTTCAGGGCGCAGACAGTTTCAAGAGCGGAAAATGACCCTGTTGATACTTTTATTAAAGAACAGGAAAAAGCAAAGAAAAAGGCTAAAAGACAACAAATATTTTCAAATACAGTTCTTGCAGCTATAGGTCTGGGGGGGCTTGCGAGTGTTGCCTTATTAGCACGTTCTTCAGGAATACTAAAAAAAGCATATAAAGTACCATTTAAGGATATAAATGCTGAAAAGTCATTAAATGACTTAGCTTTACCTCAAGCGCAAAAAGATGCAGCAGCAAGAATTACGACCAGAATAGAAAATTATGAAGAAATGGTTAAAAAGGGTGGTAAAAAAGGGTCAGCAATTTTATTCTATGGTCCTCCTGGAACTGGTAAAAACACTTTTGCATATGGTATAGCAAAGAAATTTCCTAATGCAAAATTTGTTGACATGGATATTTCAAAAATGAATTCAAAATGGTACGGTGAGTCTGAACAAAATGTACTTGGTACAATGGAAGCAATTATAAAATATGCTGAAAACAACCCGAAAGAAAAAATATTTGTATTTATTGACGAAATTGATTCTGTAATGATGCAAGACAGAGGAAGCGGCTCAAAAATTTCAAATGATGTTTTAAATGCATTTAAAAAAGGATTCAATCAACTTACAAACAGAGAAAATATTATTGTAATGGGTGCAACGAATTTAAAAATAGATCCGGCTCTTGCAAGAGCGGAAGGAAAAATGTTAGATACGGCAATGCTAGACAGATTCGCACAAAAAGTCCTTGTTGATTTGCCAACAAAAGACCAATTATTGGAAGGCATTAAAAAATTCTATAACAGCTCTGATAGAGGAATGATAGATGATGCCGTTAAAAATATTAATGATGCAAGATGGGATAAGATTGTAACATTTTTAGCTGATAAAGAACGTGCTACATCATTTAGAAAATTAAATGATATATTAGGCAGTGCAGCAGAAAGTACTGCAGTCGGTAAAAATGTTACGTTTGAAGATATTATTAATGCAATAAAACAAAATCAGCAAAATTTAAATGTGTCAGATGCAGAGATGGCAGTATTTTTAAATTCAATTAAATAAGGGAAAATTTAATGACAACAAGTATTAATTTTAGAACAACACCTCAGCACAAAAATGTTGCGAATGTCAAATTCACTCAACAAATGCAAAATCCTATTATGGATGACCGTTTGGACGATATGTTTATCATGCAGCAAATGCAAAATCAAAAGGCAGAAAAAAAAGAAAGAAGTAAAGACAAATGGTATAAGACCGGTATTGGTGCTCAGGTAGTTCTAGCTGCAGCATTTAGTGTAATGGCCGCTGTAAGTTATTTAACATATAGAATGCAATCAAAAGGTTTAAGCAAAGAAGCTATTGTTAAGTTTAAACAACTGGCAAAAGACAGTCTGCCGGGATTAGAAAGTGACAGTGTCAATCCAAAAGCAAGAAATTTTATAAAGACAATCAAAGAAA
>JAFVAR010000020.1 GCA_017480425.1 bacterium
AAGTCTAACCCATTCCCAAGAATCAGGTATCTCGAATGGTATTTCTTCAGTAATATCAATGGTTTTACTACCAATTTGCTCATAGTATTTGTTATGTAAAAATTTATTTTAAGATATAATATAAGCAAATGCACTAATAAAGGAGAATTATATGAAAAAGAGATTTCTAATATTAATGTTATCGTTATTTACTTTTATGTCAGTAGCTTTTGCTGTTGAAAATCAAATATGTGGTATTGGTGCGATGTTACTGAAAGATCCTTTTGGAAAGAAAACTTTTATTACGGGGGTACTGCCAAATTCTCCTGCGCAACAATATCATCTTCCAATAGGAGCTGAGATTATATCTGTAAACGAGATTAAAACAAAACCTTTATCATTAGACCAAATTGCAAATATGATTATAGGCGAAGAAGGTTCAAAGGTTAATTTATTAATAAAATATAATGGTAATAAAACCAATTATGAAATAACACGAGCAAGAGTTAATATTCCTCAAGAAAAAATGGATAAAACTTTTGATATTCATTGGCAACAAGTTGTGCCTGAAGGGCTAGAAAATAAAACTTATATTCCTGATGAAGTTGCTAGTAAGGTAAGTCGTAATTATTATGCACAAGTCGTAGCTCCTACAAACTATTGGGCAGAAAGAAAAATCGGATTTAAAAAAGGTTATGATGCTTGTATGACTTATCCTAAAGCAGATCAAAGCTCTTGTTTAATGAATTTAGTAAATCGAGAAATTGCAAAAACTGATAGTGATAGACAAGCTGAAATTCAGGAACAGATGGCAAGACAACAAGCAACGCAGAACTTTGTGAACACTATGAATCAAATTCAAACAAATACAAACTTGAATAATATAAATAATTCTTTACAGCAACAAAATTTTAATTTGATGAATACAAATATGCAATTATACAATATAAACAACACTCTAAGAGGTTGGTAAAATAAGTGCGACCTCCAGCACACTTTCGATTTTTCGAACAGCCTTATGAGGTCGCACCTATATTATAAACTATCTAAATTATGAATACAACTTATGAAAATACCAAAGAACTTTTGATCGGATAAACTTCCCTATGTTTTCTTTTTCTATATGTGAATATGGAGGTATAAAAACAATATCAATCTTTCCGGCAGATGTAGTTTTAGGATGTTTTTGTCCGAACTCATAATGTGTCATAACCATATCAGGACAAATCAGAATAAAGTGTTCTTTACAAAGTTCTGCGACTTTTTTCATACAAGCCTCAAACTGAATACTTGTCATAGGATATTTCCCAACATTTTTTCTATCCTTGAATCCATACATACAAGCCATAGCAACCCCAATAGAGCCGGTATTACCTCCTCCGGTATGCTGCGCATATTTCCCATCAGCGCAATTTTCATTATCTTCAGGTTTGTATTTACCGGCATGTACTTTCCCATTCCTATCAACAATATAGTGATAGTGTTCCAAATCAACAGAATTAGGAGTATATGTACCTCCTGTCCAATGTATAATAATTCTTTGCATAAAAGCTCCTCTTATTTAATTGGAAAATAATAGTCAACTAAATATGATGCTGCATCAAATGGGTGTTCCAAGAATTTCAAATCGTGATCATTTTTGATTTGTTTAAGAGAAGGCACATCAACAATAGATGTACCTTCCTTAAATGAAAGATTATAAACATTGTGAAGTAGCCATTTGCAGCGTTTATCAATAAATAAAGAAATATCTCCCTTTGAATTACGGACTTTTGCATTAAAAGCCTGTATTCTCCGAAGAATTGGAGGATTAAAATCCCTGAGTTGAAATTTAGGTGAATAACCGTACGATTCTAGCGTACGTTTGATAATCATATAATTTGTAAACTCAGATTGAGCAGTACGATTATCGCCGGAGGCATCTCCGTTAATAATAAGTTCTCCTTTATGTTTAGGGTATCTTCTGATAAATTCATTAATAGCTTGCTGTGTAGTAGTGTTTTCAATAGTAAGTTCATCAAAGAAATAAACATTTTTATCATCTTTATGCGCTAAACACCAACACATAGGATCTACGTTAAAGTCACAAGTGAGATGTAATGGTAAATCAGGATTATAGCGTAATGTTTTGATGTTATCATCTGTAAAGTTTTTAACAACAAGACCTGAAGAATAGTTACCGAACTGACCTAAGACATTTATTCTATAATACTCCGGATCAAAATCTTCCTTCATAGATTCAAGATAGTGTTCAGGAAGATAAATATTGTTTGATGTAGGAGCAATTATAAGCCGATAATTTTCTTTTTTACTTTCTACAAACCTCTTATAAATCCACCCTTTATTAGCTTGTGGGTTTGTATGGCCAAAGAGTCTATACCTAAAATTACCCCAAGATGGTTTAACATTGGTATTCCTAAGACGACCAATAAGCTGTTTAAAAGCTGAATCGGATATTTGTGATGCCTCCTCGATTTCAGCCCAATGTAAGTTAAGAGATTTTATTTTCTCCGGATTATCAACTCCTTTGAATAAAATCTCAGAACCATTTGCAAAAGTCATTTTTTTCTCAATTTTATTGAAAGTATAATGTTTCCCTGCAACATACCCCATATTTTCTAAATGAGAAAAATACGACTCCAATGTTGTATCACGAACTAAAACATATTCTTTGGCACACACAAGACCTTTACATCCAGGATATTTTCGAGCAAGCATAAGACCTAAAAGAGAACCACACCAAGTTTTCCCTGAACCATAACCACCTTGATATATAACAACATCAAGGCGATTATCGTGGGGTATATTAAAAAATTCTTGCTGCTTTTCTAACAGGGTATATTTCACCGTTTCTTACCTTCAATACTATCAAGACGTTTATGAGCCGATCTTGTACTCTCCTCAACCTTAACCATTCTTTCAATAAGGTTATTATGCTTATCCTGCTTATCTTCAAGCCGTTTAATTTGTTTCTCTATGAACTTAATACTCATAGAAAGTCCACCGATAAATATACCGGCAGAAAGAACATTAACGACTATAACAAGCATAAATTCCATACTTATTGACATTCCCAAGCTCCTCTATGAAAAATTTGATAAATATCTACACACCAAGACATAACATTTGATTTGATAACATTTTCTCCGGAATTTTTTAAAACTTCCCTGAAAATAAGACTTGTAAGCCTGCGATATTCTTTTACAGAAATATCTCTTTCTAAGACATTACTATAAATATCAATTTTGTTATCAAGTAAATAATCATGCAGCATAGAGGCTATTAAAAAGGCATTGTCTGTTTTACTACCAATAAGCCGCCAAAAAATTCTAGGAATATCTGCTCCATTCCAAATATATTTTTTAGGGATTGTAAAACCAAAAATCCTTTTACTTGTGATAATAGTCACAGGAACATTGTTATGCAGCTTAAATGGATAGTCTTTTTTCTCCTGCTTTATTTCAGGAGTATCAGACGATTCAATTACACGCAAACAAACTTTTGGTGTCACATCAAATGTGACATACTTAATACTTTCTTTCATATAACTCTCCTTTGGTTATTTCCAAAACAGAAACAACCACTAACCTAAAAGATCATCTAAAGATTCAGTAACAGTTTTTACATAATGACATCCTTTTGCAGGGATAAATTTATGAGAATATGTTGTACTCATACTTCCTGACCAATAGACTCTATCTCCTGAACCTAAAAATACAGAAACAGAAGTTTGTCCTGTTCCTCCAATACTGTATGCTGTTTGAACATTGTTAATGTATAAATATCTTCTCGTAGAAGTATCTGCTGTTAAAACATACCAACCGGCACAAGGAGCTGTATAAGCATAGGAACTTGATGTGGCAACAGAACTTATATTTAATATTACAGATGTGTCCGGAGCAAGAGCATTTAGTATATTTGTCACAAAATCCGTTGTAGGATTTGTATTGGATAAATCTACTTCAGCTTTTTTAGCCAACATTCCGTAAAGTTCACCCATTGGTAAGGTAAAAGTATGATTAGTTTCATCAAGTGTATAATATTGTGCAATTCCATTTTTTGCATAAAGTTCTTGCACAAATTCAAGATAATTTGATGTAGTTATTTTAGATCCGGTTTTTGTGAGAAAATAAGGTATCTGCATCAAAGGCCTTATTCTATTACCATTAATATCAAAGTAGGAATGAAGTAGATCTACTTCAATATAACAACTCCCTGACCAAGAATTTTTACCATACCAAAACTTAGTTACAGCCTCTCTTATCCAAGCCGTACCAATATCTGTATTAGATTCTACCGTTACACCATTACAAGTTCCTTTAATATAAAAACTCTTTTCTGTATTAAATCCAACATCTAAAATTAGCCTATCACCAACCTTCATACCACTTAATACAGATGTTTGTAGCATTTTTGTATTATTATCATTTGCATACATATATGCCATCAAAGAACCATTAGCCTGAAGCTGTAGCATTAAGGCATTTGTTGTTGATGCGCCAAAATATGTTGTATTCTGATTAAATCCATTTCTTAAAATTGATTCAATATGAATATTGAAATTAATTTGCGCTGTATTCGGTATCGAAACATTATCAACAAGAACATAATTACTTGAATCATATAAACCACTCGTAATACCGTTACTATTTACTGTTAAATCAACATCAACAATTCCATAATAACTGTTTGGAAGTGAATAATTGCTTTCAATAATATCAACCCCTGAAGAAATAGCATTATTTTTATATGCAAGAATCTGATTATAAACGCTTGCATAATTAGATACTGAGCCTGTTTCAAGAGCCTTAGATTGATTTATTTTATCTAGTCCGGCTGAAGATAATTTTGTTAAATCTGAATCAGAAGAATTTTTCAAAACTTCATCAACGTGATCTGCACTTGCCTCAGCTCTATCAGCTTGCGCAGTAGCCTGAGCAATCTTCTGATTACCAACGCTATTAAGATTTGCAAGATTATTTTCATATGTTTCTTGTGTATCATTTATCAATTCAGTTAAATCAGAATAATCTTCATTAAAATTTTCAATAGCCTGAGTTACACCAATTAAAGCATTTTGAGCTGTATTAGAATAGTTTGATGCAGCCTGTTCAGCATCACGGCAATTAGCTAAAATTCTTTGAGCTTCCGTTTTTGATATGCCTGATGTTTCAACATAAATATCAATAACAGTATCATTGATATTCATTGAAACATTCAATGAACTGTTTACAAAGGTTATAGTTTCATCAACACCTTTTTTCACAATAAATGGGATAACAGAACTTACTGTCCGAATCCGGTCACTATTATCAATAAGTTTCAATTCTCCATATTGTTTACCAATTTTAAGATTAGATGTAATTTCATTTGATAAAATTATCTCAAAGGTTTTCCCACTCAGATTACCATAAGTGAGAGTAACATCACCTAAAGTAAATGTTGCAGTAAAACCACTTAAATCAATATCTGTATTAAAATTAACGACAACAAATTGATCTTCAAGAAAATTTGTATCGTCACCCTGAATAATAGTTATATAGTCCATTAATTATTCTCCAAAGCTGAAACACGTTGAGCAAGATTAGCAATATCACTTGTATTCGTTGTTAAGTTTGAGGCATTTGCAGAGATTCTCAAACTTAAAGCTGTAATCTGATTTTGTAAATCACGAAAATTATTGTTTAATAAAGTTGAGCTTGCTAAACTTCCATATTCAATTTCTTCAATACTCATAGTTACCCTTTCTTATTTCCCATTCAATTCTTTTCATCATTTTTTTGTAATTAATATTATTTGCTTTTAATTTAGGCTTAAATTCTTCAATGGCTTGTAAATCTCCATCTAATAATTTTTCTTTTACATAGGAATAAGCCTGGAAATAATTAAGCCCTTTTGATGTTGAATAAAACATATTAATTGGCCTGAATCCGTTTTTACTACCGGACACAGTAAAAGGTGTAAAAGTGTCTTTATATCTATCTTTTACACTTGCCTTATTCCAATTATCAGTATATTCATCAGCTAATTTTGTAATAACCGGATTAATTAGAGGTGCTGATTTACTTGCAAGTTTACGAATTGTGCTATTAGGTAAATCTTCAACAAGCTCAGGAACTTCTAAAGCCTGTTTCCCAATGCGAGCATAAATTTCCCTACCTTTATCATCATTACCTATATAAGGTCTTGTAAATAAAGTATCAACAATCCTTTTCCCTACACCATCTCTTTCACTAAATCTATTATTGTTATACGAAGAATAGTTTATTCCTTCAGAGTATTTATCAGGATTTTTTATGGAATCTATCTTACGATTACAGGCATTTATTATGTTAGAATAAATTGCTGTTTGAATAAGAAATGTCATAAAATATTTTCTAGCCTGTTCACCCCTGACTCCTGCTCCTTCAACATCATTTACAAAAGATGAAAGACCTACCTTTCTAGAGATTTCTCTAACAGCAGCTCCAAATTTGCTAGATTCTGCAAATTTATTTAAAAATTTCTGTCCTGCTCTTGAAGAAAATACAGCCAATGACTGCCTCAATGTAGCAGACATATTCCAATCCGGAGAAAGCATTAATCTTCTAGCTGTTTGTACCGAAGATGGTTTGATTCCAAGAGTTTCCCAATTCTGTCCTCCGAAAGTATCATTTACAAGCTGAGCAATATCTTTTCTAACATTATCAGATAATTGTATTTTTCCATTCTTTGATGCACGTTTTATTAAGCTGTCATAAGCGTGGAGTTTATATGTATTATGTAGATAATTCCATAAGAACTTATTATTAATATCAACGTACTTTTTCATTGGAGCTGTAATAATTTTCCCTGCTCCAAAAGTAACTTTATCTATAATATTAGAAAAACCATCAATAAAAGTGTTTAAGTCCTTTATATTAATATCTGATATTGCACCAAATTGAACACCGTCTTGAATCGCACGTTTTGCAAGAGGAGTATTCTTAAAAAGCTCATAATTATTATTCTTTATACCATCAATAATTTTTGGTAAATTACCTAATGTTTTAAATGTTCTAAAAGGTATTATCCCTTCGTGCGCTGATGCACTTTCTGTTAAGGCAACTGCGTGCATACCATTAAATAAAAATTTACAACCTTTTGCGAAATTATTTACAGTATCATAAGCATTACCAACTTTTCTGAATAATTTTGTAGTAAATTTTTCAACAGCTTTTTCTTGTTTTTCCGGATTTAAAACTAAGTCCGAAAGCTGATAAATCATCTTTTTATGTTCCGGATTTGATTTTAAAATCTTCTGCATTTCATTCAAAAATCTTGTATTTTCTGCTGACTCAATAATTTGATCAGCATGAATTTTTTGAATTTCTGCATAGTCTAATGTTTTAGGTATTAAGTCAATATGTGAATATGATGTACCACCTTCAGCCGGTATATACAACCCTTTTTCAATACCTTCTTTATAACTAGGAATTATTCTTTTCTTTTCAAAACCTGATTTTGTCCGAAGATAATTTGCAAGAGTAATTTTGTCATTATCACTCATATTCCAAATATGTGTAATATATGTGTCAGGATTAATAGAACTTTTTGCGCCCTTAACTTCAGCTAAATTGTTCCAAAAAACTTCCATATTATTAAAATGGTTTTGAGCAAGTTCTTTTAGTTTTATTCTCTGATTAAAATCAAGATTATCAAAGAGTTTTACCAAATCAGGTCTATTAAGATTTTCTGTGGGTAAACCTTCATTTTCTCTGAGAAATGTCAAAACCTCTCTTAGATTTTTAGGATTGACTTTCAGTTCTTTAGCTGTTTTATCTACATCTGAGATTAGAGTATTAATTTTTTGAGTTGCATCAAACTTTGCAGAATCAATATTAGCTCTCCTTGAATGTATCAAATTTCTAACAATATCTTCAACTTTTGCAGCAGAAGGTTTTTGTCTATTTTTTACTTTGTTTATAACATCTTTAGTCCTTCCAAATTTTGTGGCAATCTTCCCTGCAACTCCACCAATTATAGCTCCTCCAACAGCACCCTCTCCCGCTCCTTTTACGCTATCTTCAGCAACCCCTTTAAGGTCTTTATTTCCCATAAGACCTTCTCCTGCTCCAAACATAGCACCACTAGCAACCCCTGATGCTATACCACTTCCGATATTCTTAGCAATAGTTTTTTTAGCGATTTGAGAAAATGCCGGCTTAGCAAGTTTTAATGCAGCAGCTCCACCAAGCCTTGCAGCACCACCAAAAGGTATGGCAGCACTACCAATTTCTAAAGCAGCTCCACCATACAATTTAGCCATATTAATACGGTGATCTCTATCAATCTTTTTACGTTCAGCCTCTCCTATTTCCTTGATTTTCTGTATTTTTTCTTCTTTTGATAATGAATTATCTTCTCTTATAACATCATAAGGAGAGATGATTTTTGTTTCCTCAACTTTCCCTTTAAGAACAGGAATTTCTTTTTGTTCCGGTTGAAAATCTATTTGATTCTCAGGTTGAAAATCAAACTTATTATCCGGCTGAAAATCAAATCTATTTTCTTGCATCTTTAATTAATTTATATCCTTCCTTTAAAGCATCTAATAGATTATTTTTAGGAATTGTACCAACTGTTCCATCAGGGGATTTAACCTTAACTCTTTCATTACTTGTTGTTGCAGGTTTTGAAGTAGTTTTAGAAGGTTTACTCTGAGTTTTTGTAATTGTCTTTGGAGGAGTGTATTGAGGCTTATTTTCATACTTAACATAAGTCGTACTCTTGTTTTCAGGTTTCTCTCCATAAGTAACGTGAGTGTAATTATGAGTATCAGGCCGTTCTCCATACTCAACTCTAATAACATTTTGTCCTTTATTCTGATTTCTCCAATAATTTTGACTTCTTGAATTTTTGCTATCCTGAGCATATTTTCCTGCTTTTGCAATTTGCTCTAAGCCTGTTACATTCAGAATTTCCTCAGGATTGTAGTCAGGATTTTTAATCAATGAATTATATTCATCTATTGTTAATTGACCATTATCAAGCCTGAATTTATCATATTCACCTCTAGACATATAGTCTTTTTGGTATCTTCTTGCAGTAAGAATTTTAGATAAATCACTTGCATCAAAAATACCATTATTATTACCAATATCAACACCCTGCTGAGCCAGGATGTCTTTATACATATTCGTTTTATATTTGCTATTAGCATATTTATAAGCAGAACTTAGACCATATAAAGGATCTCCTGAAAATAATCCTGAAAGACCACCGGCAATAATTCCTTGCACAACCGGATTTTGAGCAACTCTAGCAATAGTTCCTGCTCCCTCTCCCAATCGTTGCATAGCACCTTTTGAACTATCAGCTTTTAAATTATTCCAATCAAAACTTTGATTTTTATTTTCTCTATATCCTTTAAGAAAATCATCAAGTCCACTAGCAACCCCACTAAATGCTGATTGTTTTATGTTTTCGGGAGCTTGTGTTGTTTGAGGGATTGGCGCAGGAGTATAATCATTCGGATTTATAACATTTTGAGGAACTTGACTTAATTGATTCTGAGCTATATCCATCTGACCATTTGCAAGCTGTTCTGCCTGTTGTCCTGCTTTTTCTGCTCTATGTCTATTTGCTCCGGTTAAAGCCATAGCACCTAAAGCAACTAAAGCACTAACAGGATTACTCATAGCAGCTCCTCCTGCTGCTCCACTTGTCGCAGCTCCGGCTGCCATTGGAGCTGTAATATTCTGAATAGCTCCTGCTCCTTTTTGTAAAACACCACCAACGGTTTGACTTCCTGCTCCCAAGCCTGTTAAAGGAGTGTTATTTGATAAATAGTTGCCTGCTGTAGAAAATCCTCCTCCAATAGAATCAAGCCTATTCCCTATTCCATTCAGCCTGTTGATTATATTAGAATTAGATTGTTGTTGCTGTTGAGCCATTAATGAATCACGAATTTTCTTATCAATAATAGCTCTTATTAATTCATTTCCATTATCCATTTTTACATCCCATAAGAATAAGATTTTGTACTGCCCGTTCCGTTTGTAGTGGCATTTCCTGAACTTGTTGATAAAGATAAAGCCTGATTGCCATTTACAGCATTTTGACCTTGTAAATAAGCATTAGTGAGAAGTGTAATCATATCTCCTGTATTTTGTTGACTATTTGCAAGTAATTGAGCTGTATAATTAGCAATATTATCATTCATATTTTTTGCTAAATCAGAATATAAATTAGTTGCACTACTTGATCTAAGCATATTCCTTTGAGCAAGTGGATTTATTATGCTATTTTCAAGAGCTTTTCGACTTTCTTCATTTAAAGTTCGTGTATAATTCTGTAATAAGGCTTGATTTGTTGCAGAATTTATATTCGGATTCCGGTATTCTTCCAATAAAGAATCCATATTTTTGTTCATATAGTCATAAATGCTTTTATACGCAGTTCCGTCTTTTAATGTCGTTATCGTACCATTATTGTCGGTAACTGAAGTAACATAAGGATTTGTCGTTGTAGTTTTACTATATGTCGTTTTAGAACTTGAACTAGATTTTGAGCTTGATCCACCACCCATTATAATCTCCTATATTTATAAAGATTTTCACCGATTTTTTTAAAGCCACATTTTAAAATTGTGTAAATTGCTGTTTTATGGTGAGTCCGTGCATAAATATCACAGTTCCACCACGTTAATGAAGTTTTAAAACACTCCATATTAATTAAATGTGTTTTTCTGTATGCAACAGCATTTACATATAAACGGCCATTTATCTCGTAATAATAAATACAGCCAATATGCTTACCTCCCACAAAGAATGAATAAAAGAATGTATTTTTTATGACAGTATCAAAATTAAAAAAATCTTCTAATAAATTTTGATTATCCTCAAATAATTTTTTACATTCTGCATAGTTAAAATTAGGATTTGAGGGTATAAGAATTTCAATCATATTTGTTTTACTTTGATTTTGCTGAACTCAATATTTTTTATACAAAAACCTTCTCCACTAGCATAGGTATATAACTGTATTTCAAGTGTTTTAAATGTTGCAGAGGGTAATTTATAAATGGAGTTCAGTTCTTTTAATGGGAAATAAGTGCTATCCCAATGTCCTACATCATAATATAGGGCATTTTTCATTGTCTTGATTTTTATTTGTTTTACTTTTGGAGCTTTAAAAGTATCGTAGTTTTTTATGTATCTTACCCAAAAATCACTAGAATAAGTCATATCAATAGTGACTCTAGGAGGGAAATATAGAATTTTTAAAGTGTTATCAACACCCAAATTCAATGGAGTGCATTTATAAAAACTTCGGATAAATTCTCCATTAAAAGTATCAGTTTTGTATTCCTCGTAAATATTGCCATTTTCACCACCGGAATAAAGAGTGTTGTTTATGATATTGAAACAAGTAACATCAGGACATTTACGTTTTACCCATTCCTTATGGATATAGTCATAAATCATTATGGTTTTTACATCCGGTTCTGTTGTCGGTATTAAAAACCAAATCTCATTCCTATCAGACAATACAATAGAAAGCGCACGAATTTCATTAAGCCTTGTAGGATCAATAAAACACAATTCTTCTTGTATATCTAAAGCAATATTATCCCCAAGCGTTTTATCTCCGGTAACAACCTGATTAAAAGAAAAAACACCTTTTTTAGTATCATCATAAAAATATAATTCTGTCCCATGAAAAACTAGCGCATTGTAACTTGCACAACCTCCTGGACTTTCATCAGACTGTGTATAAGGATATTCTCCTGAAAGTAATATAGAACTATTTTTAAAGAATATTGCCAAACTACCTAAATATGGAATTATTGCAGTTATGTTTTTTACATATTCAATAAATCCTGAAGAAGTAGATACCTGAACATCAGAAGTTGAAAAATCATATATGTTTTCTTGAACTGAATACCAAAGGACATTATTGTTAAAAATCCAAAGTCGGTTATCATAATTAACTAAGCCTAAACCCTTAACAGTACGACCTTCCATATCTTCTAGGTTCATAACCCTGACTTCAGGATTTGCGCTAATTTCAATACTTAAAAGATTCTCACCATTTGAAAATACAAATAAATCAGACCACCCTTGCGCAATATCAAGGCCACAAGAATTTCCTGTTAAGGTAAGATTTGTAACTTTTTGCGTAATTGTATTATTCTCGTAATCAAATAAATAAATTCTGCCTCTTTGACTATCTTCAGTATGAATAAAAAAGTAAGTATTATTGTTTTGAACACTCTCAAAGATATTGATTATTCTTTGTGTTGAAGGGATTAAATCACAAACAGATATATTACCTTTTGTAGTTCTAATCCCAACACCACTATTAATTCCGGTATTAAATAATTCTACATTCTGAAGATCTGAAGCAGATATTAATTCACTTGCAAATGTAGCATTAATTCTTCTAATACCACCAAACTTATTACATTTTAAAGAAGAAATTTTTGTTGCCATGCCTGTTTTTACTCTTATAGGACTTTCATTTAATAATAGGATTTGTTATAATGCTAATAGGCTAGGGTATTCTTTGAAATACATGGTCTGTTACAGGCGAGGCAATTTCCTCGCCAACTTATACAGTATTAGGACTGCATTTATAGTTTTATACCGTATAATGTTATTGGACTAGGGTATTCTTTGAAATACATGGTCTGCCACTAGGCGAGGAACTCCTCGCCATTTTTTATAACATACACATTCTTTGATTATGTTGACAAATTCTAAAAACGAGTTATAATGAGGATATAATGTTTTCAGATAAGAAATACAAAGTTAAAAAGATTAAACAAGCAGAAAGTGAATATGATGCTTTGACTACTGAACAACAATCTTTAGTAGATGAAGATTATAAAACAGTTGAACAAGAAGGTATTCACCGAGTATCAACCAAAAAACTCGAAAAAGACCTATATGAAATTAGAACTGATACTGTAAGGTCGCTATATACATATAGAGAATCTGAATTAATAGTTGTTGTAACTATCTTTGTAAAGAAAAAACAAAAAACACCGGAACAATATAAAAAACTAGCAAGAAAAAGAATTAAAAATTTAGGAGATCATGACTATGACTAAAGAATTAATATATGTAAAAGATTCCGAAGGATATGTAAAAGGTATTTATCCCGAAGAAATGACTGATGAATATACCGTTATTACCGAAGAAGAATGGGAAGAAGAAAGTGGTGTAAAATACTACAAAGAAACTTATGGTCGTGGCGGTAAAAGAGAAGGTGCTGGCAGAAAACCGAAAACAGGAGTTGTTTTACAATTCCAAATTAGAGTTTCTGAAAAAGAAAAAGAATTTATCAATTATGCAAGAAGTCATAATCTAAATTTTGATGAATTAATGCAGGGATAAAAAATTGTGTTATAATAAAAATATCAGTGTAGTCCAAGCCTCTTGATAATGCTAAAATCGGGCTACCTTTTTTATTGGTTTACCCCTCACCAAAAAACTTTTCTTTCCTTTTTAAGACCAGAAGTATAATCAAGTAAAATCTTGTATGCTCTTTCATACTGTTCTTTATAGCCGGAATAATTTTCATCTGTTTCTGATGCAATAGCATATAACATTGATTTTGTTATTAGCGCATTTTTAAAAATATTCTCATATTTTTCAGGTATATCAATGGCATCTTCATCATTTACTAATGAATAAACAGCCGTACCAAAATCATCTTCTCCTATTGCAAGAGTTAAATATTCAACATTGACAGTATAAGCGTCATCAGGAGTTGGATATAAGTATATATTTTCATTGGAAACATAAAATCCGGTTGGTTTACCGGATTTTTGTTCCAATGTTTCAAAATCATCAAGATATTCAAGGTAATTAGATCCTATTCTAATAGAATAAACTTGTTTTCCTGATACAGTTTTTCTTAAAATATTGCCGTTAGGAGTTGAGTATTCGTTATTTTCTTCACGAGTAGTAAAGGACATTGTTTTGATGCGAAAAGGAAATGGATATGAACACCACAACTCCGAAAGAGCTTTGTTAATAGAGGATTTTAAAGCACTCTCCATTTCATCAACACTCTCAGCATCTCCGTCATACATTGACCATGCTTGTCCGGCAACATCATTATAAATATCAAGGAATCTTAATGTCATTCTTCAGTTTTTCCCTTATTATCTTTTTTGTCCTTATCAACAATTACCAATTCTTGAACTGATTTTTTCTCCTTCGGTTTCTTCTCCTCCGGCACTTTTCCTGAAATAACCTGATAATTACCCCTATCTTCAGTAACAATTCTAATGGCCTCTTGATCAGGCAAGGAAAAAATGTGTCCTGTAGGAATAAATTTAATTTCAATCATAATTTCTCCTCATAAAAGAAAAGGGAGAATATAAACTCTCCCTATCGCAGCGTGTGTTACAAACCAACTTTTTTACCGATAGCATAAATTGTTCCGGTAAAACCTGATGCAAAGTCTATGTTTATGTCACCGTTGTTATCAACAAACCTTGCAGGATCTTGAATTTGAAATACGGTAGTTGAAGAACTTGCAACAGATAGTGCTAAATCTCCTAACATTGTATTAGGATATTTGTTCCCCTGCTTGAACGTGACAGTAGAATCGCTTGATGCTGTATTTGCTAACACAACAAATAATGTGTTATTCATACAAGCCATAGCATTTTTTAAAACAATACCATTCGCAACGGTTACAGACTTAGTTGTAATCGTTTTTAAACCAATAGATTCTGTGTTATCCATAACAGGATTTTGTATAGTTATTTCATCTCTAGCCATTATTTACCTCCTATGCAGCTCTTGTAGATAATACTAACGGTGCTGTAATCTTAACTGTTCCTAAGAAATCAGCTCTTGGTGCGCCAACGCCATATAAACCATAACCTTTATAACGAGTGTTAAAGTTCTTTTCAGGCATATAGCTTTTCATATTCAGACTCTTTGAAATACCACCGGCAAGAGTTTTTCCCTTAATACCAAACAACGGATAATAGGTAGTTGTTCCACTTTCTGTAACAGATGCAACATTATTTGAAACAACAATATCCCAACCGGATAATCTTCCAATAAATCCTTTGGCCATTTTCCTATGACCTGATTCAACATATTTCAGTTCATCAAGTTTACCTAAATAAAATTGATATTCAGGAGGTACAATAGCCACCATCTGACCATCAATCCAATTAGTATGACCTTTTCTATCACCACGTTGAAATTCAGCTTGCATATATGCAAAAATTTCCTTTGCATATTCAGCATCAAGTGGAATTGCAGAATTACTAGAACCTGATAAATAATGTCCTGCTCTTGTGTATAAATTTGCATATGCTGAATCAACAGCAGCAGCAAACTGTTTTATAGCATCAGAAGAATATTCTTTTGCTAATTCTACTTTTTGTTTAAGATCAGGCGCATTATTTATTTGGAATCTCTTAACTTCATCCACTTCATAATGGAACGCTTTACCTTTATCAAATTTGATTTTTGCAGTCGTAGTAGTTGTTAATTCTGCATCACTCAAATCTCCTCCGGTATAATCGAACAGATTTACCATAGCAGGCATAATTACATCTACTTCTGCTCCGGTTTTTACACCATCTTTAAGTTCTGTATGGGCTAATTGCCCGATTACCATTTCATCATAGACATATTTATTAAATGCCTTGGTGAAGGTAGTTATCATTACTTGTTCATCTGACATATTTTTATCTCCTCTATACTAAAGCCTCGATTGCCGATTCAAGTTCGGCATCTGTGTAATCTTCTACTTTTTTATTGAAAACAATATTTGCTGAAGTCTTTGGACTAAGATTTTTTAAAGAATCTTTTTCTTTTTCGTTTTCAGTATTAGTTTTTTGTTCTTCAATAAATTGTTTGTGGAAATATTGTTTTAAATTTTCTAAATGTTGAATAAGTTTTGACATTTCAAAAGCATCTCCTTTTACAGATAAAGCATCTTTGAAAAATTCAACAAATTCGGGTATTTCAAACCATTGTGGATATTCTTTTATAGAATTTGAAACAAATTCCTGCGCCTCTTTCTTATACTGCTCATATCGTTCAGCGTTTTGACGTTCTTGAACTTGGTTTTTTAAGCGTTCAGCAAAAAGAGAAACATTTTTAACTACATCAACACTAAATTCATCTTCAATACGTTCCAAAAGTTCAGGACTTGGAGCTTGCGCATATAGTGATAAGAGTCCACGAACTTTATCAGGTTCTTCTACCGTATATAAGAACTTTGAGTATTCGTTAGCCTGTGCATTTGCAACTTCCATAACAAGCTGCATATCATCAGGATTCTGAAAACCTCTCTGTACGGCTAAAGCCTGTTGCTGAGCTTGTAACTGTTTCCCATACTCAGCTTGTTGTTGAAGAACTACCTTTTCTTTCTCCCAATCTGCCTTTTGATTTATCAAAGGTTCTAGCTGTTGATAAGATTTAAGTAAGTTTTCAACATTAACAGTACCATCACTATTTAAAAACTTCTCAGGGCATTTAATGTTATCCTGATTTTCTTCTGTTTCTTTTGTTTCCTCAGTTTCGGTCTGTTCTTTTTCTTCTTTCTCAACTTCTTCTGTATCAGCCGTTTCTTGATTTTCTACAATTTCTTCTGAATCTTCTTTATCAAAAATTTCCTGAATCTGACTATCTAAATCAGTATTTCCGGTTGTTGATACATTTTCAAAGTCTGACATAATTAGCTCCTTTTCTTTTCATTTAAAAAATCTGTTTTCCACTTGTCCGTATCAGCAATCAATTTCAACATCCCTTGAAGGATGAGAGGGTTTATATCTGAATTTGCTAATTTGACAATATTTTCAAGCTGATATGACTTAATCTTTAAGTATTGTTCACTCACGATTAAGTCATATTTTTCAACCAAAGTATCTTTATTCATAAATTTGCATTTTGCTTTCAGGGTTGTCTTGTGGTATTTGCAGAGGTTCAGGCGAAGAAAGTTGTTGTTTTGATTTTTCTTCTTCCGATTCTCTTATGAGTTCTTGAACAGCAGGATTTTGTAGTAATATTTGCTGAACTTCAGGAGGAATTTCGGGCATAGGTTGAAGAAATCTCTCCGGATTTTCTACACCTTTTTGTTCCATATACCAAACAAAAATTGATTGAACATTTAACGGAATATGATTCGCAAAGCGTTCAACAGCAAGTATAACCATATCTGCAAAGCTAAATCTTTCTGTCATAGAATTTCTGTCAGAGTATGTATATCTATATTCTCCCTGTCTTACTTCATCTGTAATTACAACATTTTCAGGGTTATTATCTTTGTTTAAAAAAATCTGTTCTGTTCCAAATTTGAAATTTGCACATAGTTTAGCAACATTTTCAACAGTCGGTATTATAAAATACTGATTTATAATATCTAAAACCATTGAAAGACGTGTTGTTTGACCTTGTGTTTTTACATTAATCTCAGTTGCAGTTCTATTTCCTGTTTCTTCAGCTCCCATCATATTAGGAAATATACCGGATATTTCACTCATCAAATCCGATAAAAATGTAATATCATTTATAAAAATATTACTTTGAAATGATAAAGGCTGAATACTACTTGATGTATATAACTGAGGATCATATGTAATTATCTTCCCTGGATATAATTCAACATCATCATCTTCAAAGAAATCTTTAGGACATAATAAAGGAGGATTCTCAGAAAGAGATTGCATATCCACAGTTTTATTTAGCAAATTTTCTTGAACGTGCGCTAAATCAAGAACTGAATATAGTGGACTTATACCACGTTTAGTTTCAGGATCTTGTAAGAATGTTCCAAATGTAAAAGGATTTATGACAAATTTATTCTTCTCAAATCTAACAAGATATTTACCCCCAACAACAACTGCATGCCAATTTTTTAAAACTGTTCCATCTGAAAGCGTAAAATCACCCCAATGTTCCAACACTTCTATTGTTGAGCCATTTTTATGTTTATCCAATAATGCATCTTTGGACTGATCAACCAAATCAGAGGTATCAGGTTCTTTTGTTATCATACCTCTCAAATCTTTGGTCATATCTTTTGTTACTTCAAAACACTTGTTATTTATAATATCTTCAGGTGTTCTCCAAGTTCTGTATATTTTAGGACAATTATCAAAATCATCTGCTTGTGTAACATCAAATACAAAATCAGCCGGATTAACCTGAACTATACACGGATTATCATAAATATCACGTTCATCAATATAAAAATTTTTTCCTCTTGCTTTTGCATCAAGAATTTTAGGTAATTTACTTATATCGTTTTGGAACAATACTTCAAAGAAGTTTATAGGCCTACGATATTCTTCCTTTTTAGTCTGCCAAGTGCAAAATGATATTAATTCTCCATAAAGTAAAGCATTATCAATAACTTTATCGCAAATCTGTGAATAATCCATTTTTTCAAGAATATCCACTAACATAGCTTTTTGTTTGTTTGAATTATTGTCAGCCTCTAAGGATTCACCGGAAACATCAAACATAGAATTAATACCGGAATAAGTGTTTTTCCATATAAAAGCCTTGAAAGTTTGATAGTACATAAAAAGTTTGCACATCTTTACTTTGGCTTTCCATTTTTTATTTTTGTCAGTTTCTTTAGATAAATCTTTTTTAAAAAATACCTCTTTTATAAGTTCATTAGCCATTGATAAATTTGATTGTCTTGAATCGTTATAAGATTTAAAATCACTAACAATCCTTTTGGCAATTTGAGATTTATTTTCTGCTGATAATTTTTTAGGGGTATTTTCTTTATCTATAATGTATTCCATTAAATATCCTTTTCATTAAAACCTTCAATTACCAAAACTTCAGGTTGATTAAGTTGGAGATTACCTTCTTCATCCATACCAAGAGCAACTCTAAGGCCTCTTTGTGCTTTTGAAATTCCTGACATAATTAAATCCATATTATAGGCCGATGCGCGAGGCTTAGCTTTCCCTTCTAGCAATTCAGCTTTATATTGTTCTAAGAGAGTTTGTATAACATCTAAGGATTCATTAAATAACTGAATATGTCTTTCATTAGCTTGAATTTTATCTTCTTCAACTCGTTGATATAGCTTATTTTTAGTACGTTCTTCAATTTCTCTTTTCTTTTTGTTTATCCCTTCACGACTCATTTTTTCAGATATAGAAGAACGCTTTATATCAAGATCTGGTATTTGTTCCATAACAAAATCAAGGGATTCTCCTCTCAGGTACATAGCCCTGATTTTTGCCCAATCTTTTGCAGTAGGTTTCCTTTTTTCACCTTGTTTTTTATTTTTAGTCATAAAAATCCTTAAAGAAAAAACGGTAGCTGAAAGGAAAATAAATATGCTACCGTTATCATCACAACCAACAAACACAAATAAGGAGTAGCGTTAAACACTAATAGACAAGATAATTTTTTTATTACCAAAGAAATCGCATCTTCTTTGACGGATTTCAATTACATCACCTTTTGAATTGTGAATTTCTTTATTTTCCCCATAACACAAACCATATAGAGAGGTTTTAAACTTTTTTACATCTTCACTCGTATAATTTACTTCTCGAATAAATTTTTCAGTAAATTTATCTAATTTATTACCTTGAACAATATCTGTAAAAATAGCTCCATCATTAATTCTTGTTTCAATTAATGCACCAAATCCTTTTTTACATACCGGACAAGTTCCAAGATGGAATTTCCTATTAGTAAATTTATCGGTATCAACTAAAAACCACGTTTCGTGTGGCCTGAAAATAACATTACAATGAGTAAACATATATTTATCCCTGTAGGTTACGATACGTCAACTTCTTTTCGTCAGTCCCCTGTGTGAGCCATTCCTCACCTAACACTACTTCAAATGTCCGTATCAACTACTCTTATATTATGACCTATAACCAAGTAAAAGTGGGACTATTTTGACTCTGTGTAAATTTATTTTTACATGTTGTCATTCTTGTCACAAAAGTTTTTGAAAATAATATATAATCAAAATGTAAGTTGAATTACATATTATGAAATCAGGTACAACCCTCTCTCCCTTTTTAATAGAGGGTTTTTTATTGCCCTTTTTCCCTCCGGAGATATTCGGGTATGGATATTCTTTATTTAGAGAAAGTTAATTGGAGGGGGTACCCCCCCCTCCAAAAATTGATAATCACTAAGACTTGTATTCTTAAAGAGTCTATAAGACACGCTTATATTATCTGCTACAAGATAATAGGTATGTTAGTTGTTAAAGCCTCATATTGCAAAGTGGGTTTCAAAAAATAGCAGCTTCACAATTCGATACATGCTGCGTACTTAATTATCATAATTTTATAAAGAAGATAACATTTTAAAAAACTATTGTTTCAAGCCGGAATAGCCATTTTGCAATTCAAAACAATACATTTTAAGAATATATTGTGCTACCAAAGTCTGCCAACCTTCCTGTGTTATATTTTTTATTTTCCATCATAAGTCTTACTCCGTAGCATATTTTTTCTGTTCTCCCCAATTAAAGCACATAACATAAATTTTTTGTCTAATAGGTACTAAAATGAAAAATTTGTTACAGTTCCTAACAACAATATCTATAACCATAAAGTTTTAGTGTTGTTAAGAACCGTAACAAGATTTGTACCGATTAGTCAAAAACCGGCTCGCGCCTATTTATATTATGTGCTGTGGTTAAGGGTGTGAACAGAAAAAACACGCTACTGCGTAGAAAGGACTTATTATGGAAAACACTAAAAAATTCAATCCATTCAGGTATGTTTATGGCAGACTTTATGCAGCACAATTTATCGGTAAAGACGGTATTGGTTTTGTATTTGAAGAATCGCAAAAAGTCTATTCTTGGCAAGGAATCCTGTATTGGTTCAAAAAAGAAGGTTACATCTTTGATTATCAAATTGGTAATGTAAACTATGATACTTCAGTCATAGCGTTTAAATTTAATCGTCAGCGCATTACATTTGAATACTACATCAAAGGTGTTGAACGCAGCTTGAAGAAAAACTCCCTTGCTATTGAACCAATGGGAGATTTAATAGAACGTAAAGCCTATGATGAATTTGAATCTCAATATAATAAACCGGTTGAATATATTGAGGCTGCTGATAGATGTTTATCAGAGCTTAATAAAATGCTTATGAAGGAGCTTATTGAGGCTACTTCAAAGTCATCTAATAATGATGAGGAGCAAAAGGCAGCATAGATTGTCTTAATAATGCCCTTTGGATATAGATAATACGCGCTTGCGCGCCCTTGTCTGTTCCAAAGGGTTTTATTTCCTTTATTGTCAATGATTGCGCTAGTTTTCAATCATTGATTTTTATTATGACAATTTTGGCAAGAAAGGAGGAATTATGCCAAGCGTATGTATTCAAAATTTAGGTAAATATAATGAAGGTGAATTGCTCTTTGAATGGGTAGATTTACCCGTTTCAGAGGAAGATCTTGATAGAATTTATGATAAGATACAAATTTGTCATAATGGCAAGGATTATTACAATGATTGCGGCTGTCCTTATGAAGAAGTAATGCTTGCAGATTGGGAAGGTTGGGGTGATTATCCTATCAATGAATGGAGCAATATTGATGAATTAAATGAAGTTGCTGAATTTATTGATTCATTAGATAGTGTTGAACTTGAAATTTTTAATTTCTTCATAAGTGATGGTTATGATTTTGAAGATGCAAAGGATAGAGTTGAACTCGGAGAATATAGTTACATTAAAGCTAATGATGATACGGATTTAGCTTATGAATATATTGATAATGTATATGGTAAACTTGAATATTTAAGTCGTGAAACATTAGAACGATATTTTGATTATGAAAGTTTTGGCAGAGATTTAGCTATGGATTATTATAAAACTGAAAATGGGTATATTTTAATAACATAGCAAAAGAAGTGTAGTTATTAATGAATTGTAGTCTTTATTTTCTTTAATTTATAGATTTCTATAACTGTAAAGAAAACTAGAATTTTATAACTACTATACATGTACATGTTAATAACTACTATATATTAACTACTAGAAGTTAAAGCGCGAAAGGGTAAGCAAGGGGAACGGTTCTGTCCGTTTCCTTTGTTTTATCCTGCAAAACAAAGAAAGGACAAGTTAATGACAGATGTAAAGATTATTCCTAAGCAAAAATCACGCGCATTTGGTAAAGATGTGTATTTGTTAGGAATCCGTGACAAAAGATTTTTATGGTTAGAATCTCCTAGTTGGGATTGTGATTGGTATTGGGGATTTGGTTATATTGAGTGTTATACATATAACAGAAAGCCTCATTTATCAAAAGATATACATTTACATACTCATTATGATAGCCTGCTATGGAATCATAAAGACTATGCACCAATTCTCCAAGAGGTTAATGGTATTACAGCTTGTACTCTAAATATGGAAGAACAATGGGAACTGTCAGATTTAATGAAATCTTTTTATACACTAAAAAGCTATGCAGAATTATGTCATACAGGCAATTCTAACTATACACATAACATACAAGTGAATTTAAAAGATCCTGAGTATGAAAACGTAATAAATGAAAAACTAATACCACTTGTTACAGGAAGAATAATAGAAATGTTATCTCCGGAGGAGGCTGCATAATGAGAATAATAACAATTAATGCTGAAGAACTACATGAACTACTTACTACCGGTGAATTGTATTTAGGTCTAGCAAGCCGGAGCATACATTTATTTGATGAAGGTGAAGGCTTAAAAATTGAAATGAATTACGAAGGTGATGGATATAAACCGGTGAATGTAACTTTTGATTTTGAATATGACGAAAATATTAAATTTACTGAAGATGAAACATAGAAAGGAGCAAGTATGAATCAACAAGAACAAGACTTTACAGAAATGGTGCTAAAGGCACTATTCGGCGAAAACTACGGACAAAAGGTAGAAGTCACAGATTATGGCAGAACAATGGTTATCAGAGAAAAATCCGATAAGAAAGGTGGTGATGAAAGTGGTGCGTAAATAACTGTAAATATACCAAAATTAATCCACAAAAAAAGCGATTGTCTTTATAGACAGTCGCTTTTGACTTGAATACCCAAACAATAAATGAAAGGAGAAAAATTATGGGTTTAGATATGTACTTAAATAAAAAAACTTATATTGGAGCAAATTACGAATTTAACAACATTAGTGGAACTTTGGCCTTAAAAAGAGATAATGTACCAATCCCGATACAATTAAATAAGGTTAGATTTATTCTTGAAGAACAGGCATATTGGCGCAAAGCGAATCAAATACACAGATGGTTTGTAAATAATGTTCAAAAAGGTGTTGATGATTGTGGAACATATGAAGTTTCAGGAGAAGAATTGTTAAGACTCGTTGATTTATGTAAAAGGGTTCTAGCTGATCATACACTAGCCGATTCACTTTTACCTTCACAAGACGGTTTTTTCTTTGGTAGTACGGAATATGATGAATACTACTTTGAAGATTTAGAAAACACTCTTGAACAACTAAAAGACGTTGATGCTGATGCTTGGTATGAATATCATTCAAGTTGGTAAAATATTAAGTCCGAAAATGACATAGATAAAACTTATAATAAAAATGGAGGTAAACAATGAGAATTGTCAAAGTCATACTAAATTTCCACGATTATGACGAAATGGAAATAATAAATAAAATAACCGGTGCAAATGAATTTAATGATGAAAATTGGGTTAATTTAGAAATCATAGAGGCACATCCGGAATTATTAAAATATATTCCTGATGAACAGATTAATGCACTTAAAAATGGTGATGCAGACCATATTGTATTTTCAGCAGAATAGAAAGGGGAATAAAAATGTATGAAAGAATTGATTACGAAGATAACAATGAACGTATTGAAGAATATGATAATAAAGATGATGTAACTAAAGATGCAACAAGGTTTTATCACGAACACTTTTATCAAGATGAAGATTATGATGAAGATTTTGAAGTAAAAACCTTTGAGCAAGCTCTTGATTTTTGGGATGCAAATGGCTATGAAATCAGAATCAAACACGAAGAAGGTGTTTGTCCGGCATGTGGAAGTCAAAATATCACTTATGACGGAAGTGAAATAGACGGAAACAGTATGTATTATAAATGTATTTGTGATGATTGTGACACTACATTCAATGAGTGCTACAATTTAGTTTTTGTGGAACATAATAATATTATTTCGTAATCGGATGGAATGAACCAACTACTCTACCAATTACTTTAAAGTTCAAAGACTTATCTATTACAAAAGGTGCATAATTTGAATTTTTTGAAATAGCAATTATGCTTTCTCCACTAACTTTGAGCTGCTTACACATTGGCTGACCATTATAACTGAATACATATATCAGACCATCAAATATGGTAGTTTTTGATTTATCAACCAATAACATATCCTGAGCTTTTATTTCCGGTGACATACTATCACCTTCAGCATAAATAATCTCAGTCATATTTTTTGTAGCTCCAAAATAGTCTAACAGCTTAATTGGTAGAGATAGTTCATCCTTTGTATCTTCATCATAAACATCACGACCATTACCACAACTTGCTAAAACCTCAGCTTTTACTGGAATCTTTACATTGTCTAAAATTTCTTTATCATCTGTATTAGGTTTATAAAGATTTTCATATAAAAGTGTTTTCGTTGCTTTTATGGATTTTAAATGTTTAACTAAGGATATTCTTTCTTTTTCTAACAGTTTTGAGTTATTTTTAAATTTCACACTAATATTTTGTTTTGTAGAACCTACAATTTCTGCATATTCAGAGGCATTAATATTTTCGATTTCATTATTGTACTGTTCAAATATGTCTTTATGCGCAAATTTAGTAGGTATATCCAAAAAGGATTTTATAATTGCCATGATTTCCCTCTTATTGTCAATATGTGTTTACTTTTTCTTAATTCCAAAAAATATTTACATCTTTTAATATTTTGTCAAACAACCTATGATGTAATAATAACTTCGTTTTACCAAATTGTAACGCAAATTGTAAAATCTGTCAATATGTATTGACTAATTTTTTAAATCGTTCAATAATAAATACACAAGATAATTTTTTTCAAGAGAGAAAAGGTTTTATAAAAGTGTATCGACTAAAACCCCTTAGTTAGGCTGCGTTTAGCCTAGCTTAGTCAGGCATACTTGTCATACAAAAACAGATTGGAGAGGAAAATGAACAAAAAAGAATTAGCGTATGAAAATCGGAATCGTTTAGCTTTTTATTTAACAAAGCATTTTGAAAAAGTTGATGCAGGGAAGGTTGAAATACCACCTTTTATAAAAGCTAAAAACTTAATTAACCAATTCCGACAACAGGGAATACTCTCTGGCACATACAAATTTGTAGGTAAAGTATTTTAACGAAAGGAGTAAGAATATATGTTTACCACAGAAGAAAGAAGAAATTACATTGGAGGTTCAGACATATCAGCAGTTATGGGTATGAACCGATGGAAAACTCAGCTTAAATTATGGTTAGAAAAAACCGGTGATGCTGAACTTGCTGATTTATCTCAGAATGAGGCTGTTCAGTTAGGTACAGAACTTGAAGAATTTGTAGCACAAAAGTTTGCAAAAATTACCGGTAAATCAGTAAGAAAGCAGTCTAAAATGTATGTTCATAAAGAATATCCATATATGGTAGCACACGTTGATAGACTGATTACCGGAACAGATGAACTACTAGAATGTAAAACTTGTGGTAGTTACAAAAAAGATGAATGGGAAGGAGATGAAATTCCACAGGAATATATACTTCAGGTAAATTGGTATTTAGGAATTACCGGAAGAAAACGAGGATATATAGCTGTCTTAATTGGAGGTCAACAGTTTAAGTATAAAGTTATCGACTTTGATGTAGAATTATTCAGCATTATGGTAGATATGGCAAAAGATTTTTGGAATTGTGTAAAAACAAATACTCCTCCTGCAATAACCCCAAGTGATAATGAATTAATTTTAAAAATATTTCCTAATCACACGGAAGATTTTATACAAAATCAAGAAATTGAAGATAGAGTTGATTATTTACAACAAATTAAATCAGATATAACAGCTCTTAAAGAAGAACAACAGATGTTAGAGGCAGAACTCAAAAATATCATTAACACCCACATTGGTATTCTTACTGACAAATATAAAATTACTTGGAAAGAACAAACAAGTAGCAAACTGAATGTAGATAGGCTTAAAGCTGATGAACTTTATGATAAATACGCAGATAAAGTTGCTACAAGAGTGTTAAGAATATCAAAAATTAAGCAAGCAGCTTAGAAGGATTACTACAAAAGGCCAAAAGGCAGAAAGGACACAATGAATACACAAATTGCAGAAGTAAAAGAAAAAGCTGTTGGAATAAGGCAGAAATCAAAACCTATTGAAGTCTTAATTCAAGCAAGTTTGAAAGAATTAGGGAAAGCACTACCGACACACCTTAATGCAGAAAGACTTGGAAGAATTGCATTGACAACACTAAGGCTTAATCCTGCTTTAGCTGAATGTACTCCGGAATCATTTTTAGGAGCATTATTTCAGTCAGCACAATTAGGACTTGAACCTAATATAGAAGGACAAGCATACCTAATACCATACACAAATTCTCGTAAAGTTGGTAACGAATGGGTAAAGGTAAAGGAAGTTCAATTTCAGATTGGATACAAAGGGTACATTGAACTATTTTACCGACACGAATTGGCATCAAGCATAGATATGCAAACTGTTTATGAAAATGATGTTTTCGAATTTGCTTGTGGTACGGAAAACTACATAAAGCATTGTCCGACATTAAAAAACAGAGGTGAAGTGATTGCTTATTATGCAGTTGCTAAGCTAAAAAATGGCGCAACATTATTCAAAGTAATGAGCAAAGAAGAATGTTTGGAACACGGTCAAACACACTCTAAATCTTATGACAAGGTTAAGAAAGAATTTGATAAAAATTCTCCGTGGTTTAAAGATTTCAATGCTATGTGCAAAAAAACCGTATTGATTCAATTAATGAAACTTTTACCAAAATCGGTTGAACTTCAAAAAGCCTTAGCTATGGATAATACAACAAAATCCAAAGTTAATATTGATATGTTCAACGTAAAAGACGAAACAAATTGGGATGAAGAACCAATTATAGAAATAGAAAGGACAGCAGTAAATGAATAAGATTGAACTTCTTGGAAGGCTTAATTGGCTTGATATTAAGTATTACGACTCAGGAACTTGTGTCACAAAAATACTTTTAGCAAGAAAGCTCCCAAATAAAGATGAATATGAGAGTTTTCCAATAGCTTTCTTTAACACAAAAAATGATAACACAGCAGAAAGGCTAGCTGAAGAATGTAAACACGGTGATTATATCAGAATTGTTGGTAAGCTCCGTATGAGTACATACACAACAAAAGATAACCGGAAACAATCAAAGCTAGAAATCATTGGATGGAATTTTGTAAAAGTCCAATGGGATGCAGAACAAAACAAGTATGTAGATATAGGTGAAAGCAGCTCTGACAACATGCCGGATGAAGATGAACAAGAGGCTGCATAACCCAAAATAATAATCGAGAGAGAGAAAGAGAGTAGCTATATTAATGAATTTGCTGAGTGATTACGAAGAAGAACTTACCTCAATGCTCGTTGCATCAAAGAAGGATATGCAACAAGTGATATTACGTCAGGTTTCAAGTAAAATGCTGACAAGTCGTTTGTTTGCAAAAGTTTTCGAGATCGCAGAGCTTTTAATAAATGCCGGTCAAGAAGTAAATGTATTTAATATAGTTGAAAAACTCTCTAATAATGAAGATAAAAAAAATGTTCTTTTTCTTCAGGAAAGATACATAACAAATATAAATTACAAGTTCTATGTCAATAAAATTCAGGAGGCATATTTCGATAGAATTACCGAAAGCGCATCAAAATTTAGTGACCTTGAAATTATCCAAAAGGAAAAAGAAAAATATACAGATACCTCGATATTATTAGATGTTACATATAACGCAGATAAACTGCTTATTGAAGATGAAAAAATAAAATTAATCAAAACAGGCTATCCATCAATAGATGGCAGACTTGGTTGCATGCAAGGTGGTGATTTTATAATCTTTGCAGGCGCAACCGGAATGGGAAAAACTTGTATGATGATTAATCTTATAGCAAGCATAGCAAAACAAGGTTATAAAGTTGATGTTTATAGCTTAGAAATGTCATTGAAACAGTTGCAGAATCGTCTTATCTGTTCTCAGGCAAGAATTGATGCTAGCAAACTGAGAATACAGTCATTATCAGGATATGAGAAAGGAAGGTATGCTGAATATATAAATACTTCTTTACCCTCCTTACCAATAAAAATATGCACGGAATATAACATTACCGTGGATAAAATAAGACAACTCGAAAGAAAAACTGATAGTGATATTGTATTCATTGACTATTTAGGCTTAATAAGTGGAGGCAATTCAAAAACAAGCTATGAAAGAATTGGGGATATATCAAGAGAGTTAAAGCTGACAGCTTTAGAAGTGAATAAACCATTCTTTGTACTGCATCAATTAAACAGAGGCTATGCCGACAGGCAGGATAAAAGACCAAGACTATCAGACTTGCGCGATTCAGGGAAAATTGAACAAGATGCTGATACAGTCTGTTTTATTCACAGGCCTGCATATTTTGAACCTGAAAAATATCGTAATTCCGACTTACGGTTTCTGATCGAGAAATCAAGGCACACCGAAGGTGGTAAGTCCATTGAACTCTATTATGACTCGAATACTCAAACTGTAAAGGAGAAAATATAATGAACGGTAATTTATATGCAAATACAAATTTATCACAAGTTGATACAATACTTCAGCACTTGATTATTTATGGAAAAATAACTCCTGAAGAAAGTATTAATTTATACGATATAAAATTTTTATCAAAATGTATAAGTCGTTTAAAACAAAAAAATATAAAAATATACAGCGTGTTTTGTGATTCAGAAAAAAGACTTGATTCCAAGATTAAAGAATACGTTTTGGGTAAGGAACAAGAACCTCCTATCACAAAAATGATAGAAACATTACGAAATAATCATTTGAAAAAAACTGCATAGGAGGGGATGGAGATGCAATTACTATCAATTAAAGCTGCCTCTGATTTATTGGCAGTTAAGGAAAGTACGCTTAGAACGTGGATCGCAAGAAAACAAATACCACAGAATGTGATATTCAGAATAGGAAACACCGTGAGAATACGAGAAGAACAATTTAATAGGTGGATTAACGGAAATGACAGTATTTAAAAGTAAAAATGGAAAATGGTATTGCCAATTCATGGTAAAAGGTGAACGAGTACACAAGTTACTAGATGGTGCAACCACAAGAGAAGAAGCCAAAGACTTAGAAAGTGCAGAAAGATTTAAGCTACGACAGATTCAAAATGGTATGTTGCAGCGTGATAAGAAAAAGGTATATCTAAAAGAATTAATTACACTATTTCTAAGGTATTCAGAGGCAAATAAAAAAAGTTACAAGAATGATGTACATTCAACAAATACATTCCTTGAAGTATGGGGTAATTGCGATATAACTGCAATTACCCCAAATGCTATTGAAGATTTTAAACAAAAAATGATTCTTGATCGTAAGAATAAAAACGCAACTGTAAACAGACATTTAGAAGTTTTAAGTAAAATGTTTAATCTTGGCATAGCCAATAATCTTGCAGAAAAAAATCCTATGTCAGCAGTAAAAAAGTTAAAGGAAAACAATTACAAGGTCAGGGTATTATCTGCTGATGAAGAAAAGAGAATGTTTGCAGAAATTGAAAGAGGATATGAAGTCGTAGGCAGAGAAAGAGTGCAAAAAACTATATACCCATACATTCATTTAAAGCCTCTTATAATTTGCGCATTACAAACTGGTATGCGCAGAGGAGAAATCTTTAATTTAAAATGGTATAACATTGATTTTGAATACGAATTTATAGAACTAACTGAAACAAAATCCGGTAAATCAAGAAGAATACCAATATCAGCAAAACTAATGGAAGTTCTAAATAGTGTTAGAAATGACAATGAAGAATATGTATTTGTTAATCCTGAAACAAATATGCCATACAACGATATTAAAAGATCTTTCCACGCTGTTCTAAAAAAAGCTGGAATAGAAAACTTCAGATTTCACGATTTAAGACATACAGCAGCTACAAGAATGTTAGAAAAAGGAGCTGATATAAGAACAGTACAAGAAATCCTAGGACATTCAAGCGTGCTTGTTACACAAAGATATACACACTCAACACCACAATATAAAAAAAGTGCAATAGAATTATTAAATTCTTATTGCGACTGATTATAAATTTCAAATAATACTTTTTTAATTCAATTACCCATTTTTTTATTCAATTAAAAAATTACCCACAGATTACCCACAGCCATAAAAAAAGATTTCAGCTAAATCGCTGAAACCCTCTAATAAAAAACTCCCCAGGTTGGACTCGAACCAACAGCCTACCGGTTAACAGCCGGTTGCTCCGCCATTGAGCTACTGAGGATTATTTACTCTACTATAGTATCAAATAAAAAAATTTTGTAAAGAGGTTTTTTGTTCAATTTCTGCATTGAATAATTACTTTTACATAAACTTATCATTTTTTATTTTATCTATTAAGCTTTCCACAACTACTTCAATTTCTTGTAAAGGAGACTCACTAAATACAATTTTTTCTTCTGCACGTTCTTTTGAATAGTCTGCCCAACCAATTTTTATAAATGCCACGTTTGTATTTCTATTAAGACAACTTTCACCGGCATAATACGAAATAAAAGTATCAAACTCTTTTGCAAGTTTCATTATAAACTTGCTTTCCCTGACTGCTTTTTTTATCCTCTCAGGAATGCTTTTATCCTCAATGTACCTTACTCCTGTTTCTGATACAGAAATACCATCTTGTTTTAAGTATTGAGCAGACTTATTATATAATACTCCCGGTTTTGCCCAATACAGCCCTTTTAAGGAAATGTTGCTTGCATTATGATACACAGGTTGGATATACATTTTACACCCCTTAAGCATTGTATCATGGTTTATGATATAATATCAATATGGCGGAAGATTTAGCATTAAGAAACTATGCGCATATTGGCGATGCAGTCTGGGAAGTTTTTGTTCGGGACTTTGTAATACTAAAAACTTCTAATTCAAAGCAGCTTCATAAAATGACAACCGATAGGGTTAACGCTGGTTTTCAAAAGGATATGTTGGAATTCATCTCAGAAGAACTTACACCCGAAGAAGCTGAACTTGCAAGAAGAGCACGCAACCTTCCAATACCTGTAGGAAGGAAATCTATACAACATGATTATCGACTTGCTACTGCCTTTGAGGTACTTATTGGTTATTGGTACAAAAATGACGAAAACCGTTTAAAATATTTTTGGGATAAATTTTCAGGAACAGAATTTTTTAGTTAATCTTTATTTTCTTTTTTACCAAACAATTTAAATTTAGCAGGTTTTACAACAGGTTCTTCCGGCTCTTCGGTTTTAGGTGTATTAATTATAACAAGAACCTCGTCTTCGCCTGACATTTTAAGATTGTTTCTTGCAATAGCTTCCAAACCATCTACATTAGAAAAATTTTTAATATTGTCTTTTAATTGGTCATTTAAAGCAATTGCGGCATCTCTTGTGTTTGTTATTTGAATAATTTTTGCTTTATATGAAACTATTTTAGAAATATTTAAAACAGCACTTATAGTTATTTGGACAAGACATAAAAGTAGAACTACAGTCAAAAACGAGTAGTACACACCGTTGCCGGAAGAACTGCCTGAACTTTTTTTATTTTTCTTCGTTTCAGGTTTGACTTCTTTTTGTTTTACAATATTTTTTTGTTTTTGCCTATCTCTTGTCATGATACTTATAGCTTAAATCCTGTTGCGAAAGATACACCTGAACCTTGCTTCCCGCTTGCATAGTATGATTGCGCCAACCCCAGTTCAAACTTCAATGATTCTGCATATTTTTTTAGTGCCGGAGTGTACACAAGGGTCAGCTCATTTTTAGTTTTTTGTCCGTTATTATAGTTTGAATAGGTATCTTTTAATGTAAGCCTATCTGTTATATGCCATTCCGGAGTTATTCTAAGAGTGTTATACTGATAATCTGTATCTCTGTTAGCAGATTTTCCTATAGAAGTTTGCAGAGAGTATCTTTTGGGGGAATCATATCTTATAAAAAAGCTCGTAGTTGCTTCAATTTGTGAATAAGAAAGCTCTTCGCCCCAAATTGTACCATAGCTGATTCCGCCGGATTTTGCAAATGCACTGCCGCTAAGAGGTAAAATATCACCAAGGGAACTTCTGCTTACCATGGCTCTTGCCAGGGCGCTCCTCTCTGTATTGGTATTTGAAGTTATATTTAAGACCCCCACCGGCAGGGTCAACGAGTGCTGGGGGATGTTCACCTGCGGTTTATCTATATCATCATCCAAATAGATTGTTTCTATCGGATTATCATCATATTCGACCTGTCCTTTTAGTTTATACGCCTCTTTAACCTGCTCCTCAGCCGGGGTTGGAATCAGGTTAGTCAGCAATATAACCGTTATTAAAAATAATCTGAACATATATATATTGTAAATTAAAGAAATATTGATTTCAAATCATAAACTTTTATTACAAATTTTGAATAAATAGCAAAGAAGTATATCTCGTTGACTGATGGATTTTAAGAATAGGTGTAATATAACTGATTTGAAAGTTTGTATTTAACTAAAAAAAGAGGTGTAAAAATGAAAAAAAGCGTATTTGTGATTATTTTAAGTTTTTTTCTTACGGTATCTTATGCTAAAGCAGAAGATTCTGTTGCTGTGGTGGATTTACAAAAAATAGTTTCAAATTCTTCACAAGTTAAACAATTAAAACAAGAACACGATAAAAAACTTGATGAGTTAAATAAAATCGTTGTAAATGCAAGAGGTGCAATTGCAAATGAGACTGATAACCAAAAAATTATACAGTTAGAAGAAAAATATACAAAAGAATTTAACGATAAAAAAAATGCATTAGAAAGTGAATATAATATAAGACTGGATGCAATAGAAAGAAGCATAAAAGACGAAATTGCAAAAAAAGCAAAGAAAGATAATTATGACTATGTGTTCGCTAAAAGTGTTGTTTTATATGGAGGCAAAGACATTACAAACGAAATAAATGTAAAGTAAAGTTTCATATTTTTTAACATGATATACTTTTTTATATTGCCTTATGCTATAATCTGAGTATAATATAAAATCAAGGAGACATTTAACATGAATAAAAAACTTTTAATCTCATTGGGCTTGGTTATGGCATTATCCGCAGCAACAATCAGCGTAATGGCTGAATCAACAATTTACACAGATGATATTGGCAGAATGCACTTTTTGGGCAGAGATGCTGCTTCATCAACAGGGGCAAAATACAATTATACTAATTCACAAGAACAAGATTTAACAAGAAAACTTTATGGCGAAGGTGCAAATTATGATGCAAGCTATAAAGATCACCCTGTAAAGAACTATGATTACACTTTCGGTGCAGACAAGCTTGATACTCAAAGCATTTGGAAAAATAAATTTTCAAATAATGTAGACGATGCGCAAGTAAATGAATCAAATAAAACATACAGTAAAGATTATAATTTAGAAAAAACTTATCTAAATGACGTTAATCCTTACTACACAAGAACAACAACAAAATCAGCAGATTCAAAAGCTGCAAAAAAAGCTGCTAAGAAGGCTGCAAAAAAAGCAAGAAAAGCAAACAAATAGTTTAAAATAGAATATTTAAAAAGCGGGCTGATGAAAATATCTTGCCTGCTTTTTTTATTTGGGTTATTATTAAGCCAAAGGCATCATTATTCCCGGATCGTCTAGTGGCAGGACGAAAGATTCTGGCTCTTTTAACGGTGGTTCGAATCCATCTCCGGGAGTTTTTTATTGCCTATATTTCAGCCATTTTACACATATTAAAAATAAGGTCAATTTTTCATTTTTCCCGACTATTTCCCGACCTATACAACTGACATTATCCGATATTAAATGATAAATAAAAGAGCAAAAGTTTCTTCATAAAATCAACCAATTTTTAAATATTATGCATATTTTAGTACTATAGAAGTATATATGTGTTTACACTCATTCTAAATCTTCAAAAACAAATTAAAACAAGTGTTATATTTTTATTATTTGTTTAAAAAGCCGAGAGTATAAAACTCTCGGCTTTCTGTGTTTGTTAAAATATTTTTAGCATAATTCCGCATCGCCAAAACCAAATTGTTCCAAACTTCCTGTTTTTGCCTGAACACAAATATATTGCAAATTGGTTTTTGCTTCCATTGTTCTGACTGCTTTAGGAAGAACCTTTACGCAAGAACCTTCTTTGACTTCTATAACTTCATTATCAAGTGTCATTATGCCTTCGCCTTTTAGAAAAATATAAATTTCTTCATTTTATATATGTTTATGATTAAAAGGTAATTTAATTCCTGCAGGCATTGAACTAACAGAAATTTCACAACTTGTTAAGCCTAGTAAATCATGTAAAAAAGCTTTTCCGTTTTCATAATTTTTACCTAATTCAGCCATTGTTCCTATTTCTTCTTTTTTAAAATTTGTCATAACTTTCTCCTTTTGTTTGATGTCTAACTATTTATTTAAAAATTTTTATATTTTTTGCAAAAGATTTTCTAAAATATCTGATTCATCTTTTGATAAATTTTTATATAACATATCATTTAATTTATTTGAAATTTTTTCAAATACAGGTTTGAAATCTTTTCCTTTTTTAGTCAAAACTATATATGTATATCTGCTATCTTCTTGAGAAATTTTTCTCTGTAAATAACCTAATTTTTCCAGTTTATCAACTAAAACTGTAACTGTTGGTCTTGTTCTGTTGATTTTATCTGCAATCTCTTTCATTGTCATTTTATCATTTTGATAAAGGCAAACTAAAATATCACCATGACTTGGAACAAGCCCATCTGCCCCGTTTTTCTTTAGTTCTTCAATAATAAAGCGATTACCTTTATCGTGAATTTTAGATATAAGCGATAAAAAATTTCTCATATAATTATTATAATAAGACATCTAATTATTGTCAAGCAATTTTGTTTTATAATTAATTTGTACGAAATAAGGATAAATAACTTATGAAAAAATGCAAAATAACGGTTTTAAAGCGAAATTTTGATGAAGAACTTTCTCGCGAGTACGGTGTCGAAGGTTTAACGGCTTGTCCGATGCTAAAAGAAGGACAAGTTTTCTATGCGGATTGGGAATGCCCTGAAGGTTTTTGTAATGAGGCTTGGAAAGCAATTTATCAGTATGTTTTCACTCTTGCCCATGGCGGTGCAACAAAAGAACTTTTTTATTATGGTGATTGGATAAGAAAATCCGGTGTTGCAATTTGTTCCTGCAATGACGGACTTCGTCCTGTAATATTCAAAATTGAATCTCAAAAATAAGAATAACTTATTTTTACCCTAAGTCTGTTTTTTATACCAATTGAGTTTCTTCTGAATACTTGAACAGATTTTAAGAGTATGTATAATAAGAATACTAACGAATTCAAATATATAGGAAATTGGTATGGAACAAAAATCAATTTTTGAAGACAATACAAATCAACCGTTAGCTTCCCGTTTAAGACCTAGAAATTTAGATGAGTTTGTCGGACAAAAACATTTAATCGGAGAAGGAAAGGTTTTAAGAAAGTTAATAGAAAGTGATAAAATTTCGTCAATTATATTTTGGGGAAATCCGGGAATAGGTAAAACAACTTTAGCTCAAATAATTGCAAATAAAACTCATTCCGAATTTATAAATTTTTCTGCTGTAACTTCAGGTATAAAAGAAATTAAAACTGTAATGGCGCAAGCAGAAGGCAACAGAAAACTCGGGCAAAAAACAATTGTTTTTGTTGATGAAATTCATCGTTTTAATAAAGCTCAACAGGATGCCTTTTTACCTTATGTCGAAAAAGGCAGCATTATTTTAATTGGTGCAACAACAGAAAACCCTTCGTTTGAAATAAATTCAGCTTTATTATCCCGTTGTAAAGTTTTTGTATTTAAACCGCTTGAAACGGATGACTTAGTAACCCTTTTAAAACGAGCAATCACAGATGAAAGAGGTTTTGGTAACGAGAAAATAAATATCGAAGACGATTTTATAAGGATTATTGCAGAATTTGCAAACGGGGATGCAAGGACGGCCTTATCGACTTTAGAAATGGTTGTTTTAAACGGTGACGTCAATAATAACGGAGATATAACAATTACAAAAGAAACATTGGAGCAATGTATTTCTAAAAAATCCCTTCTTTATGATAAAAATGGTGAAGAACATTATAATATAATTTCTGCCCTGCATAAATCTATGAGAAATTCTGACCCTGATGCTGCGGTTTATTGGCTTGCCAGAATGTTGGAAGCAGGCGAAGATCCTTTGTATGTTGCAAGACGTGTAACAAGATTTGCTTCGGAAGATATAGGGCTTGCTGATCCGCACGCATTAGAAATAGCTGTTGCAGCATATCAAGCCTGTCATTTTATCGGAATGCCTGAGTGCACGGTTCATTTGACAGAGGCGGTTATTTATATGTCAATGGCACCAAAATCAAATGCGATGGACGTAGCTTATATGCTTGCAAGCAAAGATGCAAAAGAACATATGGCAGAACCGGTACCGTTGCAAATTAGGAATGCACCGACAAAATTAATGAAAGAATTAAACTATGGTAAGGGTTACAAGTATGCCCATGATTATGAAGAAAAAATGACAAGTATGCAATGCTTGCCGGATTCTCTTGTGGGACGAGAATACTATATACCGACTGAACAAGGTCTGGAAACTAAATATAAAGTAAAATTAGAACAAATAAAAGAATGGAAAAGAACGCACTAAAATTTCATTGCTTATTTGTTGCCTAAAACAGAAATAATAGCAAAAGCGGCTTTTGTTGCTGAAGTTTCCTTATTCCGTTTGTACTCTGAAACCGAATTATTTTCAGAATCAGAGATTGTTCTAATGACCAGCAGAGGGACATTATTTATTTGTGCAGTCTGTGCAATAGCTGCACTCTCCATATCTGTAGCATCTGCGGAAAACTCTTTTTTAATTTGAATTTTTTGTTCTTTTTTATTAACAAAAATATCGCCGGTTGCAATAGTTCCTATTATTACTTTTGTGTTATCTTGTGCTTCTAATTCTTTTTTAAATTTATCTATCAATGTTCTATCTGAGTGGAATATAGTAGGCTTATCCGGTTCAATGCCGTTATCTATATATCCTTTAGGGTTCCCAAAAGCTGTAACATCAAAGTCATGTTGTACCATTCTGTTCGCCAAAATAATGCTACCGGCATTTAAATCATTTGACAGACTTCCTGCAATTCCTGTATTTATAATATATTTTGGTCTGTATTTATCAATAATAAATTGTGTTGTTGCAGCAGACGCAACTTTTCCGACTCCGCTTTTGGTTAAAACGATATTATTATTTCCCAAAGTCCCGGTTATTATGGTAAAATTATTACTTTTAGTTGTTTTTGGATGTTTCAGACTGGTAAAAAATTCGGCTATTTCTTCATCCATTGCACCAATGACTGCAATTGTGTTTTTTTGTTTTTCATAGCAGAATATTACAAAAAACATACATATTAAAATTGCGCAAAGTAATACAGGAAAAATTTTTCTCTTCATGGGTATAGTTTACCATAAAGATATTTTTGTTATATTTTTTAATCAGATTGTTGCAAATTAATTTTAAATTAGTTAAATAATTAGGTTACGTTATGGTAGAATTTATTTATAACGGAGGGTTATCGCTTATGGATAATTTAAATTTTTTAACAGCCGGAGTTCCGCTGAGTGCAAAAGGATATGAAGACGGTTTTAAAGTTCTGGAAAATATGAATTTAGACGGTTTGGAGTTGGAATTTGTCCGAGGTGTCAGAATTAGTGACAAAAGCAGAGAAGTTGTGGGAGTTTCTAAAAAAGTAATAACTGCGCACGCTCCGTTTTATGTTAATTTAAATGCAAGAGAAGAAGAAAAAGTTGAAGCAAGTATTCAAAGAATAATTGAAACAGCCCAAACTGCAAATGAGCTTGGCGGATACAGTATAACCTTTCATGCAGGTTTTTATCTTGGTATGGATAAAGAATCTGTGTACAAACAAATCAGAGATAAAATTGAAATTATTATAACAGAGTTAGATAAGGCAAATAATAAGATTTGGATTCGACCTGAAACGACAGGAAAAGCTACTCAATGGGGTGATTTAGAAGAAATTGTGCAGCTCTCAAAAGAATTTCCGACAGTTCTTCCTTGTGTAGATTTCTCTCATCTTCATGCAAGATATAACGGAATTTCTAATACATATGATGAATTTGCAAAAATATTTGAAAAGATAGGAAACGAATTAGGGCAAATTGCATTAGATAATTTCCATGCACACATTGCAGGAATAGATTATGGCATAAAAGGCGAGAAAAAACACCTTAATCTTGAAGAATCAGATATGAATTACAGGGATTTGCTGCGTGCATTCAGGTCATTTAATATTAAAGGGGCAATAGTTTGTGAAAGTCCTAATATAGAAGAAGATGCAGCTTTAATGAAAAAATATTATTTAAGTTTGTAAAGATGTATAACCGGATTTTTAAATTATCAGATATAAAATATATGCAGCGATGTCTTGAGTTGGCAGAATTAGGGAAAGGCTTTGTATCGCCTAACCCTATGGTGGGTTGTGTTGTTGTAGATAAAAACGAAAATATAATTGCAGAGGGTTATCATAAAAAATACGGCGAAAGTCACGCAGAACGTGATGCACTGTTAAAGCTTAAAAGTAATGAAGCTGAAGGTTGCACGTTATACGTTAATCTTGAACCTTGTTCTCATTACGGAAAAACCCCTCCATGTGTTGATTTAATTATTGAAAGAAAACTATCAAGGGTTGTTATAGGGATGAAAGATGTAAATCCGCAAGTTGACGGAATTTCAAAACTTAAATCTGCGGGAATTGATGTAACAGTTGGAGTTTTGGAAGAAGAATCCAAATTTTTAAATAGAGTTTTTATTAAAAATATGACACAAAAAATGCCATATGTTGTGTTAAAAACCGCTGTAACAATGGATGGAAAAATCGGAACAAAAAACGGAGACTCTAAGTGGATAACTTCCGAAGAGTCCAGAAAAGAAGTATACAAAATGAGAGAACAATTTGATTGTATAATGACAAGTTCTAATACAGTGATAGCAGATAATCCCAAAATGGAACATAAATTTAAATGTATTCTTGATAAAAATATGCGAACATCAAAGAATGCACAAATATATTCTCAAGGTGAAATATATGTTGCAACATTAAATAATACTCCACTAAAAGACAACAATCTGGATTTAGAAGCGCTGTTAAGTAAATTATATTCAAAAGGAATATGTACAGTTTTTGTTGAGTGTGGTGGAACTCTATCAGGGGCATTGTTAAAAGAAAATTTAATTGATGAAATATATCAATTTATAGCACCAAAGATACTAAATGATAATTCCGGATTGAGCTGTTTCAACGGAGATAATATCAATAAAATTTCCGGTGCAAAAGTTTTAAATATCTATGCTATAGAAAAGATAGGAAACGATATCCTTCTGAAAGCATCTGTTTTAAATAATTAAATATTGTATGCAGCAAATCGGCATAATTCAATTATTTTTTCAGAGAATACACCAACCAACAAAATTACAATTACTGCCGATATGAGAACAAATTTTTGTGAAAAAACCGGCGATAGTTTAGGTATTTCTGCATTTTTATCAATATCATCAAATAAAGGAAGAAGTATTTTAAGATAGTAAAATAGCGCCAGAACAGTTAATATCAGTAATATAATTAAAAATGGTACAAATAGTAATCCGGAGCTTGCAATAGCTGAAAATAAATATATTTTTGCAACAAAGCCGGATGTTATAGGAATTCCTGCAAGAGCAAGTATTGAAACTGCGTATGCACCTGCCAAACCCTGATTAGAGTGAAAAAATCCCCTAAAATCTTCAACTTTAAGATATTGTTTTTCATCGACAATGTTCAGAAAAGCAAATGCTCCGATATTCATAAATACATAACATATAATATAAAAAATAACAGCAGATACGTTGTATACAGATACTAAGCAAGCTGCCAGCATAACATATGACGAGTTTGCTGAAGTTGAACAAGCAAGAATTACTTTAACGTTGTTTTCTCTTAAAGCAAAAGTATTTGCCCATAATGCCGTAATTAAAGCAGCAATAGCTACAACAAATGTTAATTCAAAACTGTTTCTTAAAGGAAATACCAATAAACGGCACAAAATTCCAAATACAGCAAGTTTTGGAATTGTAGAAAGAAATGCAAGTACGGATGATTCACACCCTTTATAAACATCAATTACCCAATTTGCAAACGGAAGAACGGCAAGTTTTGATGCTATACCAAAAATAATTAATATTGCAGAAATAGAGTAAATTACAGATACATCATTTTCTGATATAAATTTATATATTTCATTAAAATTAATTGAGCCTGTTATTCCATATAAATATGAAACGCCGAATAAAAATACGCCGGTAGAAATAGCAGACATAATTAAATATTTAAAAGAAGCTTCTTTTGATTTGTATCCTTTTGCGGATGCAATCAAAAAGTACGTTGAAAATCCTAAAACCTCGGTGGACACGAAAAGGGTTAAAAAATCATTAGAAGAAACTACGCTCATTGCCCCAAATATAGCCGTTAATAAAATCGCAAAATATGAGTAAGCGGAGCCTTTAATAGATTTTATAAGCTTTCTGCTCAATAATGTTACTAAAAATCCGCAAATCAAAATTACAAAATCAAACAGAAGTGTGTAGCTGTCTGACATTAAGGAATTACACATTCCGAAATATTGTGGTTCCGTTTGTACTGTTGATAAAAACAATATTGCGGAAGAAATACCGATTAGCGCAATAAATCTTGCGTATTTATACATTTTGGGAGAACATATAATTTCTAAAACAAGCAGTAAAACTATGAATATTCCAATTATTACTTGCGGTAACAATATATTAAAAATATCATTCAGCATATTAACCTTCCTTACCCACTACCGTTACCCCAATAATCCTATTATAGAATTAGGATATAATCCGAAAATCAGCAAACCTGCCAATATTGCCGCTAAAACGATAAATTCATGGATTGATATGTCATTAACTTTATCAAAACCGTCCATATCTGCTCCAAAAAATCCTCTGTGCAAAAATTTAAGCATGTAACACGAACTTAATATCAATAATGGCAGCGCAAAAATTGCAGAATACTTTAAAACGACTGAGAATTCAGAATTCAAAGTCCCGATAATCGTCAAAATTTCACTAATAAAAGGTGCAAATAACGGTACTCCAATGGAGGCCAATACTATTAACACCGCAAACCCGTATAAACGCGGCAGTTTGTTTGCAATGCCCTGCAAAATGTTTATATTTCTTTCTTTAAATCTTAAATAAACAATTCCGACAATCATAAATAATCCGCATGATACAAGCCCATGAGAAACCATATGGAATATCGAAGCTGACAAACCTATTTTATTAATAGCGCACAAACCCAATAGAACTAGCCCCATATTTGAAATACTTGAATAAGCAACAATACGTTTTATATCAGTTTGGGCATATGTTACAAAAGCAATATATATAATATTTATAATTGCAAAAACTGCTAAAACAGGTGCAATAACTTTAAAAGAATTAGGCAATGTCAAATAGTTAAATTTATAGATACCGTATCCGCCGGTTTTCAAAAGGATTCCGGCTAATACCATGCTTACGGGAGTTACTGCATTAGTGTGAGCATCAGGAAGCCAGGTATGAAGCGGTACAATAGGAAGTTTTACTCCAAATCCTATTAACAAACATACAGCAATTGTTATTTGAATTCCATATGGAATAGAAATGTCTGAAATATCTGCAAATGATGCGGACAATACTCCTGATGATGCAAAATTATAAAAATGTAATAATAAAATACCCAAAAGCATAAACATACTGCCAAAAAATGTATACAAAATAAATTTAACCGCAGAATTTTTTGCTTCTGTTTCTTGTTCTACAGTTGAATTTTGTAAGAACTTGCTGCCTATCAGGAAGTATGCAGGAATCATCTCTAATTCCCAGAATAGAAAGAACAAGAACATATCGTTTGATGAGAATATACCCAAAATAGCTGACATTAAAAGTAAAAGCATTGAATAATAAAACTTCTGATTTTTTCTTATATTGAATTTGCTTGCAATTGCGGCAAGCATAAAAATGAATGACGTTAAAACAGAGAGAATTATAGAAACAGAATCAAGTTTAAACGCAAATTTAATTCCTAAAGCTTGAATCCAATCCATTCCCAGAAAATGGATTTCACTGAGATACGGATTTGCGGAATCAAAGAAACATAATAATATAACGGCATATAAAAAATGAAATGAGCAAAATCCCTTTACAAATCGTCGTATCATAACTTCATTTGATGTAAAAAGCGGTGATATCAATATTATTGATACAACCATTGGTAAAAATACTAAAAACGGTATTGATAAAAATTTATCCATATTTCTCCTCTGTTAACTCACTTGTCCTAAGATTAGTTTATATGCAATTATTATTAATGCTAGGATTAATGTTATAAAAATAAATGCATAAGCATTATATGTTTGAATATTTTTTGTTTGCATTTTCATATCCAATTTAGAAAGCATTTTTGTACATTCTGCAACAAGCTTTATAAAACGGTTTAATATATTGACTTCTATCCAATTAAAAGCGACAACTCCACATAATAATATTTTCTTGGGAATTATATTTAGAGAATATATCACACGTTCAATATTGCAAGCCAAATTTGTAATACCTTCATATAGTTTCACAATTTGCACATTGTTAATATTTTCAATTATTTTCGGGCAATTTCCAATTTTGGATAACAAATTTAATTTTTCTAAAATCAATATAAATACTATTCCGCATATTGAGCAATAAAATGGTGCTCCAAGAGAGTATTGCCATCCTTTAATCTTAAAATATAAGAGGATACTTGTACCTATGATAAACAATACAGAAATGAGTTCCAAGGGTTTTATTTTTCTGCCTTTTTCTGCATTTCCATATAACGAAATTGCAAGTTTGGTTATATAAAATGCACCTAAAATCGAAGCAAATGTATACAAATATTTTAGCCAAATATTGTTAATTAATATATAGCTATATTCTTTTGCTGAAAATCCCAAAAGAATTAAGCCGCAAAGACTTAATCCGGAAATACAAAAACAATAAAATTCAGTATAAGAAAATGTTTTATTTTCACCATGCGGAAGAAGTAAAAATAAAGAAGATTTCATAAGTGCATGAGCAATAAGCAGAATAACAACTGCTTTTATATTTCCAAGCCCCAATGCCATAAACATTAAGCCCAAATTTGCGGATGTAGAATATGCAAGAATTTTCTTAGGATGCTTTTCCAAAATAGCCATAATAGAGCACATTATCGCTGTGATAATTCCTATTAGTATAATTGCTCTATAAATATCACCATTCATATCAAATATTGGTACAAGCCTTGTTAATAAATATACTCCGGCTATAACCATTGTTGCGGAATGCAGAAGTGCACTAACCGGCAGCTCAGCTTCCATTGCATCTTGCAGCCAAGTATGAAAAGGAAATTGAGCAGATTTTACCATTGCTGCCAGTAAAAATAAAACGCATATTGAAATAAATATTATTTGGGAAGTATACGCAGATAAAATTACGGATATCGCATTAAAATCTTCAAAAGACAAAGATACAAAAGTTTTATTTCCTGCGTAATTATACATAAAATACGAAGAAAAAATGATTGCTGAAATTAAAGCGACATCACCAATCCGATTAACCAGAAAAACTCTTCTTGAAGCATTTGACTTTTCTTGTTTTTCATAATCAAATCCTATTAGCAGGTATGACACAACGCCTACGAGTTCCCAAAAAACATAAAATTGAAATAAATTTGGACTCAAAATTAAAAAAGACATTGCAAAATTAAACAAATTTAAAAGTGCAAAAAATCTATAATTCTTTGTCTTTTCTTTCATATAAGAAACAGAATAAAGCTGAACACAAAAACTTATAAAAAATAATATTGCTAATAAAATGACGGATAATCTATCAACTCTTATGCCAAAATCTATTACGAAATCATTAATCCTAATAAACGTAATACTCCAATCCAAAGGATATCCTATATTTTTGTATACTATTAATGAAACAACAAAACCAAATAAAGAAGAAAGTAATGTCAGAATATTCGTCACACCTTGATTTACATATACACTAAAAAATCTTCCTGCCATTATTATCAAAAATATCCATAGCGGAATTAGAATTGTAAGTGTTATGTTATCTAGAATTAAGTTTTGCAAATTTTCTCTTTCTCCTGAATCTAATTATAATTCATTATACTTTTCAATATTATCGCTTTGTTTTTTCTTATACATTAAATAAAAAATATAAAGAGCAACTGCTAACTCAACGGCCCCAATTGCAATATAAAACAATGATAAAATATATCCGTCAAATTTTATACCGTCACAAAAAGTACTGAATGTAACAAAATTAATATTTACACCCAAAAGCATAATTTCAATTAATATTAAAACTTTTACAACACTTTTAACAAGCATCGTTCCTATGATTCCCATAAGAAACAGTACAAGTCCTATAAATAAATAATGGTACATTGTTATATCCACATCTAAACCCCTCGTCTTTTTATAACAGTTATTCCGACAATTACAATAGTTAACAGCAAAGATATCAATTCAAAAGCCCATACATAATTGATAAAAATCCCTTTTGCAAAGGCAGACATAACATCAAAAAAGTTAACTTGAGTAATTTCTCTTATATTAAAGGTATTCGGATTCATTGCCATCGACATCATCAGTAAATAAACAAAGGCTAAAATAAAAATACCTGAAGCAATTATAAGAATATAATGAATCATTTTTTCCTGATATGTATCTTTTTTTAAAGAGGTAAACATGATTGACACTCCGATAATTATAGGGACTGCCAATCCATATACGGCAGCTTGTATAATTGCATTATATTCAGAACCTAAAATGTAGAAAAATATAGCACCGGTAAAGAATACAACAATTGCGGATAACAGAGAATATATTACATTTTTTGAAAATAATACCCCAAATGTACTCATAATTATTAAAAATGATGCAATATAAAATATTATTGGGTTATTTATCATTTGTTCTCCTTAATATTTTCTTCTTCCGGTACACCAATGTTGTATTTTAATTTTAAATCTTTTTTATTTGCAGAAGCAAGCTCATATTCTTTTGTCATGGAAATTGCACCGCAAGGGCAATAATATTTGCAATTACCGCAGAATATACATTTGTTTAAATCAAAAGTATAAGACAATACTTTGCCGTTTAAATTTTTTTCATAACTTATAGCTCCGGAAGGACATACCCTTTTACAGACGCCGCACCCTATACAGCCATCTACAGTTAATTTCCCTCTGAAGTTATTGTTTAATTCACGTCTTTTTTCAGGATATTCTAATGTTACAGGTTTCCTAAAAAGATGCTTAAATACAGTTAATAAACCATCTGAAATATTTATGGCTGCTTTAATAAATTTCATAAAAGTCCTCCAAATTTTATTAATACAACCAATAATAAATTAACAATAGAAACCGGTAACAAAATTGACCACGAAAACTTTAATAAATCAAATGATGCAAGTCTTGGCAGAGTAGCTCTAATCCATATAATTATAAAAATTAATAAAGCGGATTTCAAAAATAACCAAAAAACTTGTTCAAAATAAACAAGTATTGATGCTAAATAAGAATCTCCCAATAGTATGTGTGAAATATATCCGCCAAACGGAGATAAATATCCGCCCAAGAACAGGATTGCTAAGAACATAGAATTAGCAAACAGCATTGCGTATTCACTTAAATAAAAAATAGCAAATCTCATACCGGAATATTCTGTATTATATCCGCATATTAACTCACTTTCAGCTTCAGGTAAATCAAAAGGGCACCGATTTAGTTCGGCAAGAATACTTACAAACATAACAACAAAGCCTATTATGCATGGAAATATAAACCATCCTGCAAAACCTGCTCTTGAATATTGTGCGAGTGTAATTCCCGTTAAATTCGTAGAGGAAGATAATACTACAATTGAAAGAAGCACAAACGTAACAGGTAATTCATAGCTTATAACTTGTGCAATACTTCTCATAGCACCCATTAAGGAGTACTTATTGTTACTTGCCCATCCGCCTAAAAATATGCTTAAGATAGGAAATGCTGCCAAAATAAGGTATAATATTACGTTTGTGGAAGTGTTTACAAATGTAAATTCCGCACAATAAGGAATGATGCCTAATGCTGCAAATGTTGGCACAAACACTAGTACAGGTGCTAAATTAAATAAAAATCTGTCAACCCCTTTGGGCGTTATATTTTCTTTGCACAGTAGCTTTATTGCATCAGCAAGAGTTTGTAATATTCCCCAATATCCTACTCTATTCGGGCCTTTTCTTTGGGTAAAATATCCTAATAACTTTCTTTCAGCTAAAACGAGAATAAGTACAATTATCAGTAATGCAAGTGCTATTATGCAAAACGGTATAATATAGAATGTAATATCTCCGAATAATTTCGGTATATTATATTTTGCCAGATATTCCATATACATAAAATAAAGAAGGTTCATTACTTATCCACCTCCGGCAAAATAATATCCAGTGAACCTGCAATTGCTATTGCATCATTTAAATAATTTCCGACCAATAGTTTTCTCAGAAGGTTAACTGAGTAATAAGAACCCGTCCGCCATTTTAAGCGGTATGGTCTATCCTCTCCTACTGATTCAACATAACACGATGCCATACCCCTTGGAGCTTCTATTTCACCATAATAATTCCCTTCAGGCAGTTTAAGATTTAATGGGCTGATTGGCTTTTGTTCTGTTGGCGAGCACGATTTTAAATACTCTATAACCTGTTTTATTAATGTTACACTCTCCCTTATTTCTAATATTCTTGCCTTATATCGAGCCCACGCATCACAGGAGTATAGAACTACAGGTTTATATTTGAGCCCCTCATATAAATAATCCGTATTTCTGACGTCATAACTTATACCGCTTGCTCTTAAATTTACTCCTGTAATAGAATAATTTAGAGCGGTATATTTTGTAAGAATCCCTTTCCCTTTTGTTCTTGAAATAAATATAGGATTTTCCGTAATTATACGCTCATAATCATTCAATTTTACAGGAAGAATTTTTAATATTTCTTCAATGTCTTCTATATAACCAATATCTCTTCTTATTCCGCCAAAAACAAAATAATTATACATCATTCTTTGACCGGTTAATTTTTCAAAATAACGCAGAATCATTTCTCGTTCTCTAAATGCATAAAAATATGGAGAGATTGCACCCAAATCCATTAAAAAAGCTCCAATCCAAAGCAAGTGAGATGCTATTCTGTTTAGTTCAAGCATAATAACTCTTATAAATTTTACACGCTGTGATAATTCAATGTTCAAAGCTTTTTCTACAATACGGCAATATAACTCCGAATAAAAAAATCCGGCTAAATAATCAATTCTGTCAACCAAGGGCAAATATTGGATATATGACATTCTTTCTGCCATTTTTTCCATGCCTCTGTGTAAATAACCGACGTCAGGCTCGCACGATAATATTTTTTCTCCTTCAAGTTCTAAAATTAAACGTAAAACTCCGTGAGTCGAAGGATGTTGAGGCCCTAAATTTAGTTTAAACGTTGTTATCGTCATCCCAGGCTAACCTCTCATCACTTTGTATATAATCTTTCCGCAACGGAAATCCTTCCCAGCTTTCAGGCATATATAAACGTTTTAAGTATTCATTTCCGATAAATTTAATGCCAAACATATCATAAATCTCATTCTCGTCAGCAATTGCCGATTTAAATAAATCTATAACACTTTCTGCTTCGTTCCACACATTTATTGTTATCAATAAATCTTCATCATTTTCAACTGAGTACAAGTGATATGTTAAATCAATACTCTTGTCTCTTTTTTCTACAGCGGTTATGTCTTTTAATAAATTGAACGAATAATTTTCTAACGCAAACTGTAGTGCTTTGTGTAAATCATCTTTTAAAATGATTCTGTTTTCAACAAGCTCGGCACCCTCAAATATATTCCAAAATTCTCCTATGTTCATTTTTTAGCCTCCATAATTTTTACAAGGACACCGTTTTCCTCCTGTAGATTTATTTTATGTGAATTGAAAAAATCTTTTCTTGTTAGTATTGATTCTTTTCGTATTTTATTTTGTAATTTTCTTATAGCATCAATTAATGCCTCAGGGCGTGGCGGGCACATCGGTAAATAAATATCTACAGGTATAATTTTATCTATTCCTTTTACTACCGAATATGAAGTTTCCGCAAACATTCCGCCTCCGCATGTGCATGCTCCCATTGCAATAACGTACTTAGGCTCTGCCATTTGTTGGTACAATCTCAGAAGCACAGGAGCCATCTTATGAGTTATTGTTCCTGCGCATATCAATAAATCAGATTGTCTCGGGGAACCTCTGAAAACTTCTGAACCAAAACGAGCAATATCATTATCAGATGCAACAGTTTGCATCATCTCAATTCCGCAACATGAAGTGGCAAATGTTAACGGCCATAGGGAATTTGCTCTTGCATTATTTAAAACATAATCAATTGAAGTAAATATAAATCCCATTACATCCACCTCAATGCTTTTTTCTGAATGCCAAAAATCAAACCAAATAATAATAAGCCTACAAAAATAAAAGCTTCAATTACTGCAAATAAACCAAGTGCATTTACAAACATTGCAAAAGGATACAAAAATACAGTCTCTATATCAAAAATTAAAAACATTATTGCATAGTTAAAATATTTAATGTCAAAATTGATTCTGGCTTCAGATAATGGTTTTACACCGCACTCATATGCAGAAACTTTAAGGGGATTTTCATGCTTATACTGGCATACTAAACCTGCAACAACCATTGCAATTGCAAAAAGTGCTGCCAGAATTACAAATATTGCTAAGCACACCAGTTCTTTCACTTATTATCTACCCTCTAAAAATATTTTACTAAAAAATTTCTTGATATAATAGATATTATTATGGAATATTAAGAAAAATTATATGCGACAATCGATTATCATTTTTTTAACTTTATTTTCTTGTTTAACATGTGCGACACCTGCGCAATCTGCAATAATTGGAAATGTAAAATACAGTTTGCCGATTGATTATTCACAAATTGATATTCAAGAATATGAGACAAAAGCTGAAAATTTTTACAATTCCGTACTGAATATGCCTCAAACGGCAACAAGTGAAGAACTTACTTCTGCATTGAATTTATATGGCATATTAAGCAATGCAAATCCGGAAAATATTATTTATCCGCTAAGGCTTGGAAAACTATATGAAATTGCAGGAAAGGACAGATATGCAAAAGGAAATTTTTACAGAGCAATGGGAATAGACCCCAATCGTCCGGAACCGTATTATTATCTTGCGGAGTTTTTCTTTAACAGAGAACAATACCGCCGTGCATATAAAATGTTTTTGAGAGCACAAGAACACGGCTACAAAGAACATGAGCTTACTATAGAAAAGCTGGAAATTTTAAATAAAAAATTAGGTATAGAAAAAAGTAAAAGCGATAATTAAAAATTATCGCTAAATTATGTGTGTGTATTATATTATAGATTTTATTTATATTTAGGCTACTAAATCTAAGGATTTTTTTTCAGTTTCTTGAGTTTGCTCATTATCTTTAATCATACTAAATGTTCTGTATAATTTATAACCAAGAGCTTTTATCGGATTAGAGCTCAAAGAGTCTGCATTTTGAGCAATCTCTCTATTTTGTTGGAATTTAACTGAAGCGTTTGGATCTCTAAGCATCAATATCGCATTTTGAGAATCCATTTCCCTTGATAAAACATTTTCTCTAAAACTTATATTTGATATTTTATTAATTTGCATATCCATCACCTTCTTTGTTATTAAGTGTTTTTTTAACACTTCATCTAACAATTTTATTATGCTACATATAATTAAAAAAGTCAATAGGGCAAAAAAATATTTATAAAGTTTTGTAAACCCCTCGAAATTATTGAAACACAATATAAAATGTCAAAAATACACTTATAAAATAGCCCAACTGTTTACCAGCCATTCAGTGTATTTTTTACACTTTTTAGTATGGCGGCATTATTTTTGATTTTTAGGGCATGCTCATTATTTTAAATTATTAATTTTATTTACATTTTAGACATTGCCTTTTCTTATGTTATTATATATTTATGGGGAGAATGGTAAATAATAATAAATCCGAAAAAAATAAACTTTTTTCGAAAAGACTTACAATATTGCAAGTAATATTTTTATTTATTTTGCTCTTGTTTATTTTGTATCTGTTTTGTGTCCAAGTACTGGATGTAAGACAATTCAGAGTGCGTGCGAAAAATCAACGCAGAGCAAGTTCTTTTGTTATGCGCGGTGATATCTACGACAGAAACGGAATAAAGCTTGCTACGGATACTGTATACTATGATATTTTTGCAAGAAAAGCCGATTTTGTGCATACTCCTGAGGAGCTTGCAAAAATACTTGCACCGATTCTTAAAATCTCTCAGTATGATTTAACTGAAAAATTAAGACAAAACACCGCATTGATATCTATAAAAAAGAATGTTGACAGACATACCAGAGATCAAATAGCAAAGTTAAATTTACGTGAAATCCCGATGGATAAAAAAAGTATAAGAACATATCCTCAGGGTACTCTTGCTGCACACGTTTTAGGATATTACAACTTTGATGCGGATGTAGCATCCGGAGTTGAATTAACCGCAGGAGACAAACTCGAAAACGTTGGAAAAACTGCAACTTTTGAAATGACACCAAAAGGGAAAGTTATATACAATATTTCTACAGATCCCGTTGCTGCAACAAGACCTGTTAAAGGAAAAGATGTTACATTGACAATTGATGCTGCGGTTCAGCATGTTTGTGAAAAAGAATTAATGAAATCAATTCAAAAATTTCATGCACACAGAGGGGCCGTTATAGTAATGAACCCAAGGAACGGAGAAATATTAGCCTATGCGGTTTATCCGTATTTTGATCCTAATAATTTTAAAAATGCATCTAGTTTTCAAATAAAAAACTGGACTTTAACGGATGTTTTTCCTCCCGGTTCGACATTTAAAACTATAACTGTTGCATCAGCAATCGAGCTTGGAAAAATCAACAGATACTCTCGTATTAACGATACGGGAAAGATTAAAGTCGGATGGTGGACTATAAAGAATTATGATTATGCAAGACGTCCTAACCCTGGAATGATAGATTTGGTATACCTGTTTGAGCATTCCAGCAATGTAGCATCTGTTGTTGTTGCACAAATGATGGGTAAGCAAGAATATTACAATATGCTTAAAAAATTCGGATTTGGGGAAAGGACAGGTATTGATTTACCCGGTGAATCAGTCGGGCTTCTGAAAAATCCTGCAAGATGGGATGCATCCGATCATGCCTCAATGGGTTATGGATATGGTTCATCTGTGACTGCAATTCAAATGGTTTCAGCACTTTCTGCACTGGCAAATAACGGAGTGAGAGTAACACCGCATGTTATAAAATATTCTCCGGAAGAAGAAGCTCTAAAAGTTAAACGCACCGAGGTTATGACTCCCGAACATGCGAGGGTTGTTACAGAGCTGCTGACTGAAAGTATAAACAGAGGGAAATCTCCTATTAAAAACCCAAGTTATAATATTGCGGCAAAAACCGGTACTTCTATCAAGCCAAAAGAAAATGGCAGCGGATATACAAACAAATTGTACACTTCAATAGTAGGATATATGCCTTCAAGTAATCCTCAAGTTTTAATTTACGTAATAGTTGACTCTGCGCAAGGAGGCGAAATCTGGGGAAACACAGTTGCGGCGCCAATTTTTAAAGAAATTTCCACGCAAATTGCAAGAATATTAAATTTGCAGCCTGATAAAATTTCATCGGTTTCAAATATAGAAAACTAATAAGAAAGGATTTTTTCTATGCAGTTAAGAACTTTGATTGATAGTATTAATTATATTGAACTTGTAGATATTGATGATTTTATGACAGAAATAAACGGAATATCTTATAATTCAAAGAAAACCAAGCCAAATGACATCTTTGTTTGTTTATCAGGGGAACATGTAGATGGTCATGAGTATGCAGATGAAGCAATAGCAAACGGTGCGTGTATATGTATTGTTGAAAGACGTTTGAATGTTGATATTCCGCAAATTGTTGTTTCGGATACAACTGAGATATTAGCTCAAATATCAGATTTGTTCTATAATTCACCGTCAAGAAGTTTGAATATAATAGGTGTTACAGGAACAAACGGAAAAACAACGGTCACTCACCTTATTCAAAAATTATATGAAACAAATAACCAAAAATGTGCACTTATTGGCACATTGGGTCATAAGTTCTTTTCAGAGGATTCTTATCACGATGCAAAACATACTACTCCCCAAGCGCCTGAGCTTCAAGAATTGTTGTATAAAATAAATTCTAAAAATATTCCAAATGTTGTTATGGAAGTAAGTTCACACGCTCTGGCACAACACAGAGTCGATTATTGTGACTTTAACGGAGCAATATTTACAAATCTTACTCAGGATCACTTGGATTTCCATATTACAATGCAAAACTATTTCCGTGCAAAGGCAAAACTTTTTGAGGAATTATTGTCAGATGATTTTGCTGTTATTAATCTCGATGACAGTTATGCGCAGCAATTTATATCAGTTTTATCGCCGAATGTAAAATTATATACATACGGCATTAAAGAGGATGCTGATATTAAGGCGGAAAATGTTTCATTTAGTCCGGATGGTGCAGCATTTACGTGTAAAATAAATGATAAAAAATATGATGTTAAATTAAGGATGAATGGTGCATTTTCTGTCTACAATGTGCTTGCATCGATAGCAGCAGCAGTTGCTTTGAATTTTGATATTGAAAAAAGTATTAAAACACTAGAAACAATAAATGGAGTTGCAGGGCGCTTCGAAGTTATTGTAAATAAGCCTACTGTAATAGTTGACTATGCTCACACACCTGATGGATTGGAAAATGTGTTAAATGCAGCAAGAGAAATTACGCCGGAAGGCGGTAATCTAATATGTATTTTCGGTTGCGGCGGTGACAGAGATGCTACAAAACGGCCCAAAATGGGAGCTATTGCAGAACGTTTGGCAGATAAGGTTATTGTTACTAGTGATAATCCTCGTTCAGAAGAACCGCAGCAAATTATTACTGACATACTTGCCGGATTTAAAAGTACTTCGGATGTTATTGTTGAACCTGACAGGGAGCTTGCAATTAAAGAGGCATATAAACTTGCAAATGCAAATGATGTTGTACTTGTTGCAGGCAAAGGTCATGAAGATTATCAAATATTAAGAGATGAAACAATTCACTTTGATGACAGAGAAAAAGTAAGAGAAATTTTTATAGGAAATTAATGAAAACACCGCTTTTAATTGAACAACATTTCCATGGAGCGTATGGGATAGATTTTAATAAGTGCAGTGCGGATGATTTGTTATTTTTGTCTGATAAACTGCTTAAAATAGGAATCGGGGGATTTTTTCCGACTCTGGTAACTGATTCAGTTGAAAACACTAAAAAGCAAATTCAAATCATTAAAGATGCTGCTAAAAAAATACCGTCAATTTTAGGAATTCATCTTGAAGGAATTTTTATTAATCCTGAAAAGAAAGGGATTCATAATGAAAAGCATTTTTTAGAACCAAATGTAGAAAATTATCAAAAGTTGGAAGACGATTTTATTAAAATAGTTACACTTGCTCCGGAACTTGATAACGGGCTTATTAATTATTTAAAAGATAAAAGTATTAAGGTTCAAGCCGGACACTGCATTGGTTGGGGAAATGTAAACGGCACAACACACACTTATAATGCAATGTCAGGTATAACTCACAGGGGTTTTTCCACTGCTTTAAAAGCACTTGTTGAAGATAATGTTTATACAGAAATAATATGCGATGGTATTCATGTAAGTGACGATGCAGTAAAATTACTTATAAAATCAAAACCCGAAGATAAAATTATACTTGTCAGCGATGCATTGCCTATAACTTATAGTGACCAAAAAGAAACCGTTTTTGCGGATTCCGAAATCTATTATGACGGAAATATTGCTACATCAAAAGATGGTACAATTGCGGGAAGCACAAAGCTTTTGCCTGAAATAATTAAGATTCTCGCATCAAAGGGATTGTTTAATCCTAAATTTATAGAAAATACATACAACTATCACGCTATAGAGCCAACCGGATACATAGAATGGGATGAAAAATTTAATATAATAGAAATTAATAAAAATACATTCTATAAGATTTAATTTTTTATTTGAATTCTTCTCCGATTTTCGGATTAACGATACGTATAAAATCTTTACTGTCACCCATAAAGAAGCTTCCGAATTGCATAACTGTCGGGACAATAAGTCCTTTTGATGTGGCAACGAAAAATTTATCATCTTCTATTTTGGCAACTGTTCCGGCAGGGTGCGGTACACAAAAAGCGTCAGAAGCTACTTCAGCTTTCATAATTTTCATCATATTTCCGCGAAAAGTTGTGCTTGCAAGAATAAACGGATTAAGAGCACGTATAAATCTTTCAATTTCTTCTGCCGACTTGTTGTAATTGATGAATAATTCTTGCTCTGTCAGTCCTTTTCCTGATACGAAATCTCCTCTTGGCTGAGCCAATCTGGGCAGTGGCTGAGTTTCATATGATTGGAGCACTTGGAGTAACAATTCAATACCGATTACGTTGAGTTCATTAAAGATAGTACCCATAGTCGCTTTTGAATGTATATGGTATGCTTTTTGTGCAATGATATCCCCGGTGTCAAAACCTTCATCCATAAAATGAATAGTTACTCCTGTTTCTGTTTCACCGTTCATTATAACTCTGGAATATGGATTACCGCCTCTGTATTTTGGCAGCATAGAAGGATGAACATTTAAAAAACCATCCTTAGTTGCTTCCAGCAATATTTTCGGTATTTTATAATTAAATGAACAAACTACTGCAGCATCAATATCCAAATTTCTGATTTTTTCAATAAGCTGCGGTTCATCAAGTTCGTCGTAATCAATGTAATTCAGCCTTCTTGAAAGTACAAAATTTTTAAAATCAAAATACATATTATGGTCTTTTTTAGGGCCTAATACTCCAACAATATTGACTCCTGCCATTAGCAGTCCGTCAAGCCCAATATATGCCATATCAGGTATTCCGACAAAAAGTATTCTTTTTTTGAAAGTTGTTCTGTTAAACATTTATTTCCGATCTTGATGGTATTCAAGCGAATAGCGCTTATTCACAGAATACGCTAAAGCCTTCATATAAAAACGCTCTTTCTCTTTCTATATTATCATTAAATTTGTTTTTATGCCAGTATGTTTGAATAAAAGCTTTTGAATATTTATAAATTAAATTTAGCAGTGCATCTGATAACTTTTGGTATATAATAATATTTAAAAAGATAATAGAGGAATTAATTATGCTAAAGGGAAATGAAATCAGACAGTTATTTTAGATTATTTCGGTGATAAATATAGTCACACAATTGTAAAAAGTTCGAGTTTAGTGCCGGACAATCCCACAGTGCTTCTTACAACTGCGGGCATGTTGCAATTTTTACCGATATTTTTAAATATTCAACCTTGCCCGTATGAGCCGGCAAGAGCAGCGTCTTGTCAAAAATGTGCAAGAGCAGGCGGAAAAGATTCTGATATAGAAAACGTTGGGCGTACGCCGAGACATCATACTTTTTTTGAGATGCTTGGTAATTTTTCTTTTGGCGATTATTATAAAAAAGAAGTTATTCCTTGGGCCTGGGAATTTGTAACAGAAGTTCTAAAGCTTGATAAAGACAGACTTTGGATAACTATATACGAAACAGATGATGAGGCATTCGATATTTGGAGAAGTATTGGCGTTCCTGCAGAAAGAATTAAAAGAAAAGGCAAAAAAGATAACTTTTGGGGACCCCCTGGAGCGTCAGGCTCTTGCGGACCGTGTTCGGAAATCCATTATGATTTGGGTGAAGAGTATTCTTGCGGACATCCGAACTGCGGAATTGATACGTGCGAATGTGACCGATGGGTTGAAATTTGGAATCTTGTATTTACAGAATTGTATCAAGATGAAGAAGGAAATCAATCTCCTTTAGAAAAGAAAAATGTTGATACCGGTATGGGATTGGAACGTATAACCATGGTATGTCAAGGTGTTGCATCAACATTTGAAACAGATTTATTAAGACCTATTTTGGATAAAGTTTCTGAAATGAGCGGAGTTCCTTATAAAAAATCAGAAAAAACGGATGTGTCTTTGAGAATTATTACAGATCATGCAAGATGTGTTTCTTTCTTGATTTCTGATGGCGTAATTCCGGGTAATGAGGGTAGAAGCTATGTTCTCAGAATGATTCTCCGTCGTGCATTGCGTCATGGGAAAATGTTGGGAATGGAGTTGCCATTCTTGTATAAACTTGTTGATGTTGTAGTTGAAAACTATGGCGGTGCTTATCCTGAGTTGGTACAAAACAAGGAAAAGATTAAGGATGTAATTAAAAAAGAAGAAGAAAGATTTAATAAAACTCTTGATAGAGGATATAAGCTTCTTGAAGAATTTATAAATGATAAAAAGGATATTGATGGAGAAAGCGCATTTAAACTTTATGACACATACGGATTTCCACTTGAGCTTACAAAAGAAATAGCTCAAGAAAACGGATTGAATGTTGATGAAAAAGGTTATAAAGCGGCAATGCAGGAACAAAAAGAGCGTGCAAAAGCTGCGACTGCAAAAATTTCTGTCACAGGTGATATGAAATATGCAAGCTTGGAAAGAGAAATAGGTTCAACTGAGTTTGTTGGATATTTGGAGAACGAATCCCAATCTAAAATACTTGGATTTATTGAAGGTGAAGGGTTTGTTGACATTGCTTTAGACAAAACTCCATTCTATGCTGAATGTGGCGGTCAGGTAGGAGACAGCGGAATTATAGAAAATGACCATTTTAAAGCTGAAGTATTAACAACATTCAAAGTTAATGATTTATATGTACACAGATGTTCAATATTGAATGGTGATATTACAATCGGTGACAAAGTCAGTGCAAAAATAGACATTGCAAGACGTGAGGAAATTCGCATTCACCATACTTCTGCGCACTTGCTTCAAGCTGCATTGATTAAGGTTGTCGGGGATGAAGTTAAACAAGCAGGTTCATATGTAGATGATGAAAGGATGCGTTTTGACTTTACATTCTCAAGGGCAATGACAGAGGACGAAATTAGGAAAACTGAGTCGTTGATGAATAAATGGATTGGAGAAGGGTATTCTGTTCAAACTCAGGTTATGGGTATAAAAGAAGCGGAATTAACAGGTGCAACGGCTTTGTTTGGAGAAAAATACGGTGACACAGTCAGAGTTGTTTCAATTGTAAAAGACGGCGAATGTATTTCAAAAGAATTTTGTGCAGGTACTCATGCAAGAGAACTTAAAGATTTAAGACTTGTAAAAATTGTTTCGGAAGGCGCTATTGCAGCAGGTACAAGACGTATAGAAGTTTTTGTCGGAAATGCTGCAATAAAATATTTGAATGCAAAATCTGCAGAAATTGATAAACTCGCCTCTAAATTTAAACTTCACTACAATGAGGTTGAAGCTCGTGTAGATAAGATTCAAGAAGAAAACAGGGAACTTCAAAAAGAATTGGCATCAGTGAAAGCTGAGGCAGCACGTTCAAAATTCGGTACATTTATTTCAAAGGCACAAAATTTCAAGTGTGGTGAAGTAAATGGTAAATTATTTATTTCAAAAATAGAAGATATTGATGCTGACGCAGTTAAAGCAGGCATGGAGATGATGGCTTCAAAACTGGGAGAAAGCGTAATTGTATTGGCAAGTCCAAGAATGGTTATTGCAAAAGTTACTGACAGCTTTGTTAAAGCCGGAATTAATGCGGGAAAAATTGTAGGTGAGATTGCTCGTGCAACAGGTGCAAACGGTGGCGGAAGGCCTAATTTTGCGCAAGGTGGAATTAAAGAAGTTGCTCAATTGGATTCAATATTAAATGATATTGAAATAAATCTGAAAGGTTAATTTGCCATTGCAAATACAGATAATATATTTCTATTAAAGAGCAAATAGACTATATGATTATGTCTCCTTGCCGGTATACAATAGTGTTACCATCTTTGAAACCGGCAACAGTGGATGCTCTGCCTCCGGCTTTTGTCCCCATATCTTCTATAACAATGTCAACTTTGTCTCCGATATATTTAACTGCTTCTTCGTGGGTTAGCGCAGGCGGTTCTCCTGAAAGGTTTGCACTTGTTGTTGCCAAAACTCCGCCATCAATATTTTTGCAAATATCGGCAAATGTTTTATTATCAGGAACTCGAATTCCGACTGTAGGGAGCTCTGAAGTTATATAATCAGGTGTATTTTCTGATTTTGGCAGAATAAGAGTTAATGCTCCGGGAAAATATTTTTTTATTAGTTTCTGGGCTTCTTTTTCTATCGGTTGCATCAGATAATCAAACATCGGGTAAGTATCATAGCTCATTAGTATAAGCGGTTTTTTTGCTTCTCTGTGTTTAATTTCATATATTTTTTTTACAGCTTTTTCTCTATTTGGCAGGCAGCCAAGTCCCCATACGGTATCGGTTACAAAAGCTATAACACCGTCATTATTAAGTACAGAATTTATTTTTTCATAATCCATTGTCGTTACCTTTTTAATTTTTCTAATAAATTTTTGTTTTATCTTTTATATTTAGCCCTTTTATATTATAATACTAATGTAAAAATAAAGGAGAACAATATGGTTCAACAATTTGCTAATCAAGGCCCTCAAAAGACAAGAATGGCTGTAATATTATTTTTAAAAGGGTCTGCAACTCCTGTTGTTATGTATTTTGAAAATCCGCAGGCGGTTTATGCGGAACTTAAACAACTTATGAAAAGCCCGACTCCTGTACTTGTTGAAAAAGAGCCTATAGGGCCGATAAAAAGACTTTGTTTTGTTTCAACTCAAATTGCAGGTTTAGTCCTTCAAGAAGAACCATATATGTAGGTTAAAATGCTAAAGGTAAAAGTCGAAGATATTGAGCTGGAAGGCTCGCTAAGCGTTAAATTTAAGGATAAAATCACAGAGCTCGATGGCTGTAATATTGAAGCTGATGTAAAGTTCAAAAATATGGGTGAATTTATTCAAGCACTTGGACATATCAAAGGAAAAATTGTTCTTGAGTGTGACAGATGCTTAAATAAATTTGACTATGATTTAGACATTGATATAGATGAAACCTATGCAAAAAAATCTTTGTATGAAGACTATAGTCAGGAATTAGAGTTATCTTCAGGTCAGTTTATAACCGATTTAAACGGCGAAGATGAAATAGATGTTTATGACTTATTGTATCAATCTGTAATATTAGCTTTACCAAATAAAAGGGTTTGTGGTATAAATTGTAATGAGGGATTATTTGTATCTGATGAAGATATGGAAGTCCACGATGAAAGAATGGATGTTTTCAAAAACATTCAAATAAAGGGGAAAGGTTAAAATCATATCCCCAATCCTCTTCAAAAAGAGGAAAAGCCAGAAATATAAGTAGATAAAGAAAAGGAAGGTATAGGAAAATGGCAGTACCAAAGAAAAGAACAGGGCATAGCGCTCAAGGTAAAAGAAGATCAAATTGGAAGGCTACAAAGCCAACTTTAACAACTTGTCCTAACTGCGGACAAAAAGTTCTTGCGCATACTGTTTGTACAGCATGCGGAACATACAAAGGAAAGGCTGTTTCTATGAAGGGACAATCAGCTCAACCTGTTGTAGAAGAAAAACAAGAAGAAGTTAAAGAAACTAAAAAAAGAACAAGAAAATCAACAAAGAAAGCTGCAGAAGCTCCTGTAGCTGAAGAAGCAAAAGTTGAAGAAACTGTTGAAGAAGAGAAAAAAGAAGAATCAACAGAAGACAAGGCTGAATAATAATTAAAAGTGAGTAGTGAAACGTGAATTGTGGCTCGCCCAAATGTGTCCGAATCACTGTTCACGTATCACAGTTCACGAATAAAAGGGGATATCGTTTAAATGACAAGAATAGCTATAGACGCAATGGGAGGAGATTACGCACCATTTGAAATAGTTGCAGGTGCAGTTTGGGCGGCTCAAGAGTATGGAGTGGCTTTAGAGCTTGTAGGTAAGCAAGATCAAATAGAGGACTGCCTTGAGAAAATTCAAAAAGAAGGATTTTTATCACCGTGCGGCAAAGCAAGCAGAAGCAGACGTGTTAGAGTTGATGTAAAAGCTTTGGATATAAAAATTACTCACGCATCTGAAATTATTGAGATGGGTGAAGCTCCGGGACAAGCAATTCGTAAAAAGAAGAATTCTTCAATTGTTTTAACTGTAAATGCAGTTGCAACAGGCAGTTCAGAAGCTCTTGTTGCGGCAGGTTCTACCGGTGCTGCTATGGCAGCGAGTTTGTTTGGCTTGGGCAGAATCCCAGGAATTGACAGACCTGCAATAGCGGTAACACTTCCGACTATGAAAAAACCTGTTGTTGTAATTGACGGCGGAGCAAACTCAAATTGTACTCCACAAATGCTTCAGCAGTTTGCTATAATGGGAAGAATTTTTTCCAAAAATGTCTTAGATATAGAAAATCCAAAAACAGGTGTGCTAAATATTGGTGAAGAAGCCGGCAAAGGTAATGAATTGGCACAGAGTGCTTATACAATATTAGAAGAAGAAAAAGAAAAACATAATTTTGTAGGTAATATAGAAGGCAGAGAATTGTTCATGAATCATTGCGACGTTGTTGTTTGTGATGGTTTTGTAGGGAATGTGGTTCTGAAAGTCACTGAAGGTACTGCTTTAATGCTATTTAAGATGATTAAGAGCGAATTCAAATCAGACTTTTTTGGTATGATTATAGGACTTTTGGCAAAACCTTTTATGAAAAGAATTTATGAAAAGATTAATTATGAGGAATTTGGTGGAATGCTTCTTTTAGGAGTTAAAGGTATAACAGTAATTTCTCACGGCAGAAGCAAAGCATATGCTATTAAAAATGCGGTAAGAGTAGCAAAAGAAGCTGTAGAAAAGAATGTTAACGGTAAGATTGCTGAAAGCCTAGGAAATTAAAAAATAAATTTTGTGTTAATATTATGGCTCGGGCTGAATTCAGTCCGAGCCATTGTATTAATAAACAAAAAATGTAACATAATATACCTTGTGTTACATTTCCTCCGAATACGAATAATAATGTGAAGTTCAAGTCAATAGTAAGAATTATTGAATAATAAAAAATTCTCCGCTGCCTGCATTGTGAATTAGAGCAGAATAGATTCGGCGAATGCCGAACTTATCCGTTTATTCCACGCTCGTAAGAGCGTAGAAAACAATTCGGTGTTTTCCTTTTTTCTTTGCTTCGTTTCTTTTTTCCTTTGCCTCCGAAATAAAGGAAAAAAGAAATGATGGTAGAAAAAGAAAAAAAGAATAACGCCACACCAGAGATTGTATGTCTCAAACGCACTTTTCGTCTACAATCTCTACCCTCCCACTCGGAGAGGGAATAAAAAATGCAATAAAACATATATTGTGTTACATTTTTGGGGGTAAATATTCGGATTAAATATTTATTATAGCAAAGGAGGATATATGAACTTAGTAGAGCCAATAAGAAGTATGCAGGATATAGAAAGAGTAAAAAGGATATTAAGCGAGAAAAAACAGAGAGATTTATTATTGTTTGTACTCGGAATAAATAGCGGACTAAGAATATCAGATTTATTAAATTTAAAAATATCGGATGTAAAAAATAAAAACAAAGTACAAATAATAGAAAAAAAAACAGGAAAGAAAAAAATATTTCCAATAATTAAGCCCATTAAGAATTTGATAAATAACATTACAAAAAATAAGTCAGAAAATGATTGGTTATTTAAAAGTCAAAAAGGAGAAGGCGCAATTACTAGAATACAAGCATACAGAATACTAAAACAAGTAAGCAAAATAGCCAAGTTAAGTATTAATATAGGAACACATACATTAAGAAAAACATTCGGTTATCATTTTTACAAAAAAACTAAAGATATTGCACTCTTACAAAGCATACTAAATCACTCAAGCCCGAAGGTAACTTTAAAATATATAGGAATTAATCAGGAGATAATAGAATCATCACTTTTGGCTTTTTGTCTGTAATGGTTGAGTAATATTAATCTTCACCCTTATCCGTCCTTATGGACACCTTCTCCCATCAAGGGAGAAGGGAAGTTTTAATTTATCAATCAACCCCTCGCCAGCAACATACATTCGGTGGGAGAACGACTTGCGAACAGAGGGTGAAAGCGCCAAGCACTCTGCCGAATAAAACAATTAATTATTGTTTTATGAGAGGAAAGTTTAACGTGAGCAAGTCAAGAGAGTGTTGGGGTGAGGCAACAGAATTAATTTAAAACAGTCTCCCTCGCCCGCCACATCCATTCAGTGGGAGAACGACTTGCGAACAGAGGGTGAAAGCGCCAAGCACTCTGCCGAATAAAACAATTAATTATTGTTTTATGAGAGGAAAGTTTAACGTGAGCAAG
>JAFVAR010000021.1 GCA_017480425.1 bacterium
AACTTTTTTAGTAGTACCTGAGTTTTCTTCTCCTGCCGGAATATCCTGCTTTTGCGGTCCATTAAGCAAAATATCCTTATGGTTCCTAACTGAATAACTTTTGGAAAATTTGTCGTAATTCATAAATATCCTCTCTTTCTTGAGTTATTAATATTTCATTGTTGTTTTTGAATAAATGTGTGTTTTTGAATTTTACTATTATTTATAACGACATATTTTGTAAAAACTTTAATGATTTTTGCATTTTTGTTATTTATGTTTACATAAAATGTCCAAAATGCGCTCATAATAATAAAATTAGCCTAATACATTTAATTGATAAAAGTTAAATTCTAATATTTTTTAATGTATTATTTTTTGTTAAACAAAGGATTGCCCATTTGTTATTATTCTAACTATTTTACGCTGACATCTTACATCCTCAAAGGTTATACATTGAATTGAACTTCACATCTGTGTATTTTTATTTCGTTCTTGTATAAATAAAGTTTTTTCAAAAAAACGAATTTCACATTTTATGAAATTCGTTACATATGTTAATAATTTTTAAATGAACAAAATTTTACATTTTTCGTTATACTGATAGAGAGGTACAAAAATGGAAAATAAATGTTCAAAATATGAAAGTCTTTTTGTTTTCTCTGATTCGGAAACTTTGAATCAGCATATATCAGAATGCGATGAATGTAAAAAAGTTTTTGAAGAACAAGAAAAAGTTTCGTCTCTGCTTGATGAAGTTAAGTTTTACTACTTGTCAAGAAGGAAAAAAAGAGCAAAACTAAGAGCAGCCTGCGCAGTAATGTTTTTGGTTTTCTCAGCTTTTTCTGTAGGATTATTCGTAAATGATGAGGATTTAACTCAATCTCTTATGTACGGGGATACTCTCTCAGCTGAACAAATGGGCTTTCCGGTAGATTCATACGGACTTTTGATGGTAGATTAATGAATTTTGAAGAAATTATAAAAACTAACAAACAAAATATTAAAAATATAGTAAGACTTATTACAAAACAAGACAATGAAGATGTAGAACAAGAAGTCTATATTAAGTTGTGGAAAAATTCAGAAAGCTATCAAGAACGTGGTTCTATGAAAAGCTGGGTGAATACAATCGCTAAAAACGCTTCGAAAGATTATTTGAAGTCTGCGGCGGTTAAAAATGAACAAGCATGCTCAGAAGATGATTCCGCTTTAGTAAACATAAGGGACAGAAAACGAAATCCGGAAGAACAAATACTTGTTTCAGAAAGACAAAAAAGCATTATTAATGCAGTTGAAAATCTAAAACCAAAATTCAAAGAAGTTATTATGATGTGCGAAATTTACGGATATTCATACGAAGAAGCTTCTAAAAAACTAAATTGTCCGATTGGAACTATAAAGTCCAGAATATTTAATGCAAAAAAAGAGCTGGCAATAGTGTTACAAGATTTATTATAAAAGGAAGGTAAACTATGAAAAAATTATCAATTTTATTATGTGCTTTGTGCTTTTTAACATCTGCTGCAAATGCAGCTGTTGCAAAAGCTGAAATTCAACCGATAAAAAAGATGCCTGCAATTGACAAAAAATTCAAACCAAGTGTTGAAGAAAGAGCAAAAATGCGCCGTGCGCACGAAGCAGCATTTGAACAAAAACTCGGATTAACTGAAGTGCAAAAACTCAAGGCAAGAGAACAAAGAAAAGCAGGGTTTGAAAAAATGAAACCTGTTATGGAAGAATTAAAAGCTAAACGTCAGGAAGCAGAAGCAATAAGACGCTCAAAACTATCTGTTCAAGCTCAAGAAGAAAAGCTTACCGTTATAGATAAGGATATTCAAGAACTGGAAAAGAAAGTTGCCGAAATAAGAAAACAAAATATGAAAGATTTTGAATCTATTCTTACAAAATCACAAAGAAAAACTCTTAAAAATATGAAAAAAGAAGGCAGAGCAAAGTTTGAACACGAAAGAAGAGTTCATCCGCAGCCGATGCCTCTTCAAAAAGAAATTAAATAAAGTAACTTCTAAGTGTAAAGTGCGGGCCGAAATTTCGGCCCGCACCATTTTTAAAGTGTAGTGTGAATGAAAGTATTATTGTTGTGAAATTTTTGTTAATATAATTTCTGCTGATTTTGCAACAGCAGGATGTTTGTCTTTTTGAGCAACTTTGAATATAGCAGTCATTTCTTCTTTATATTCAGGTTTGTATATATGTGCTAATGCTTCTAATGCTGTAATCTTTACATCAGGATTCTTGCTATATCTTATGCAATCTACCATATCGGAAATTCCGGGAACATCAGTTAGCGGAACTACGTTTCCGGTTTCTTTTTGAACTTGATTTACATAGTTTTTAGCTAATGATGAAATTGTTACAAGTGCATATTCTTTATTACGTTCTGCCATTTCCATCGGAGAAAGGCTTACCGCCAGTTGTTGTTCTTCCTTTGTTAATTTATAAGGAAGCGGTTTTTTATTTTGTACTGCAACAATATCGGCAATAAGTTTTTGTCTTATTTCGTTTTGTTTTTCAGAAGGTCCTTGAAGTGATGAAGAATCTTTTTTAACAACATCAATCAAACCTTTAAAAACATCTATTACAATGTAAGGTTTTGCTGCTTCGGGATTTGTTTCTGTAAGATATGCAATTTTTGCAATTTCTACTGCTTGTGTATCATAATTATCAGATTTTAAATTTGATAATGTTGCTGATATATCAATATCCGGTTTAATTTCTTCCGAAGGAATTATTTCAGGCTTTTTTTTCGCTTGTTCAGCCCCATGAAAAGCTACTTGATCTTCGTTATCAGGAGTTTTTGTTATATTTTCGGTCTCATCAATACCTTTTTCCGCTTCTGTAGTTGTATAATTAGGAGCGGGAACTTCTGGTTCATTTATATCATTAGTTAATTCTTCTGATGTTTTATATGCATCTCCGACAGGCATGCCTTCCGGAAGTGCAATTGGTTGTAGGTTAGCATTATTATATGTTACAACATTTTCCGCTTTCGGATAATCATAAACTTTTTTAGGCTCAGCATTAACAGCAGGATTATCAATATTAATTTTTACTGCATTATAAATTCCGCTATCATTATTAACTGACATCTCTCCGTTTTGTTTCGCATTAACTTCCGGCTTTTTGATATTGATGTTTACCGCATTATAAACCGGTTTGTTTAAAATCTTGTCAATTGCTTGTACCATAATTTTTCCTTTCAACGTCTACACATTACTATCTTTCTAAATCATGTAAATAATAAAAATTGCCTATTCTGTGATATAAATTTACAAATATTTACATAAAGATATTACTTAATATTTATAACATCTAAGCCTTTGAATTCAAATATTTTATTTGTATTCAGCTTTAATTTCTCTTCGGCTAAGATACACCCCACAATTGCTTCGAGCTGCGCAACCGGCATCATATTGACAGGCATTTCATTAAATCCATACTCAAATTTTAGCGCAGATTGCAAAAATTTACAATCTGCAGAAGAACGTTCCTTGTAATTTGAGTATAAATTTAATTTTTGTCTTGTTAAATATACTTCAAACCTTGTTATATCAACTCCTTCTGAGTATAATTCGGAAAGCAAATCCGCTCCTCTTGTTGAGTATCTCTGCATCCAGTTGTCTCTGTTGTGAAATAATTCTTCGTCGGAGTGAATAAGCTGGTATTGTTTTGACTGCACTCTCCATTTGCCTTCCAGCATTGTGTTGTCCCAAGGAAGTGAAACGCAAATAGCAGAATTTTTTAATGAAGGATAATTCTCAAAAAATAACTGCACGTCTGACATTGAAAATAATTTATCTATGTGAATAAGTTTTCCGGTTGCAATTTCCCTTACTGCAACACCGCTTTCTACAGATGATGAAGGCCCCAAAGATAAGCCGACAGAGTGAGTAATCATAGTCCAAAGTCCTCATCTTCCGGAATGCTTGAATTTAATTTTATTACCTGTTTTTTTACTTCAGGCATATCTGTGTTTTTTTGCGGATTTTCTTTATCAATATTTATATATAATTCCATGTTCTTTTCTGATAGTTTTTCACTTTTTTGTTTTGCAATTTTTTGCTTGTTATCATTAAGCAATTTTCTTGCAGCAGGTGATATAGAATCTTCCTCTACTTTTTCAATTACTTGTTGTCTCAATTTTTGGATTGCCTCTTGCTGTGATTTGGATAACTGAACTGCGCTACCTTTAGTGCTTTCATACTTATTCTTATAGCTGTTTTTAAGTATTAAAATTTCAACTCTTCTATTTGCAGGATCTTTGGGAGATGATGCTGTGTCAAGAGGGCGAGTGTCTGCATAGCCAATTGCACTGAACAATGACGGGTTAAATTGGAATCTTGATATCATATATCTGACAACTGAAGATGCTCTTGCTCCTGATAATTCCCAGTTAGACGGATATTTATCGCTGTGAATCGGCTGGCTATCAGTATGTCCTTCTACTCTCATTGCGTGTAGGACAAATTTCTTACATATTAAGACTCCTACTTTATCCAGCATTCGTTGTGCTTTTGTATCTAATGTTGCAGCTCCCGGAGCAAAAAGATATTTGTCATCAAAGGTTAAAAGTAATCCTTTATCTGTCATTTTTGAAGAAATGCCTTCCAGCTCTCCTACATCTTTAAGCTCTTTTATAGACTCTTCTATTTCATTAAATGAATCTTGTTCATATTTAGGACTTATGTATTCCAACATTAAACTCGGGATAAATGAGTTTGCTTGCTGCTGATCAAAAAGACTCTCACTGCCGTCCATTAATGCCGGCTGTCCATCAAAAAGCGCCCCTTGGCTGAATGCATTTTTAAGTGATTCTTCCAATTTTGCAAAATCAGTAGCATCAACTTGTGCAAGTGCATACAAAACAACAAATGTCGCAAATAAAAGCGTTATAAAATCCCCGTATGAAACGAGCCATCTTTCCAAATTTTCATGTTCTTCAGGTGGTTTTTTTCTAGCCATTTGCCTTTCCGCCTTCATCTTCCAGTATAAATGAACGCAGCTTACGTTCTATAAGTACCGGACTTTCTCCCGCTTGTATAGAAAGAACGCCTTCCAAAATCATATTTTTATATAAAAATACGTTTTGATATATAAATTTTATACGAGTGCCTAACGGAATCATAACAAGGTTCGCCGCAAACAAACCGTAAATAGTTGCAACGAAAGCAACAGCAATACCTGCACCTAATTTAGAAGGGTCAGATAAGTTCTGCATAACTTGAATCAGTCCCATAACAGCACCAATGATACCAAGTGTCGGAGAATATCCGCCAAATGATTCAAAAACTTTTGCAGCATTATTAACGTACTGTTCCTGTTGACTTATTTGATTTTCCATCATTTCTCTTACAAGTACCGGGTCTGTGCCGTCGGCAACACTGCCCAGTCCCAATGTCAAAAGAGGGTCGGAAGCTGAGTTTGCTTCTTTTTCTAATGCAATAATACCTTCTTTACGAGCTTTAGTGGCGAATCCTCCGATTTCAGTAATCAGGGCATTAAAATCGGTTTTTGGAGGAAAAAATACGCTATTGAGCATTTTTATTGCAGAAGCAAGCGTTTTTGGAGGGAAACTCAATACAATAGCTCCGGTAGTACCTCCCAGTACAATAAATGCCGCAGTTATTTGAAGCAGTTGTCCGATGTTACCGCCTTCCATCGCTTGACCTGTAAGTATCAGACCGATACCAAGAAACATACCTATTACTGCAAATATATCCATAGAATTATCTCCGAAGTGTACACTATTCTATGTAATATTAAACAATATTTGTGTAATATTGAAATCCTTTATTTAAAGGATAAATAATATTTTCAACTCTAGTACATACCTTCAAAATTACCGCTTAAAATATTTAGCGCACGCTTTTCTGCTCTGTCAGCTTTATCAAGAGCAGATTGAAGTCCTGAATTATCGAAAGTTTTTTGTATATTCGCAGCTCTCTGTGAAGGAATGTAAGTTCTTATTCCGGAACTGTTTCCGTTAGAATCTGTTTTTATTGTACTGTCTTGGGATGGAACGTATGTATAATTGTCTTGTTTACTTTTTGCTTTATTTTCTTTCTTGATAGTATTTTCAGAAGACGGAATGTATGAATAATTATCTCTTTGTCTTCTGTCATACTGAATTTCCGGAATCGTATTACTATTTACACTAAGACCGTGTGCTGAAACTATATTTTTGTTAGCAGCTTGCGGATTGTTTATAGTTGTAAATCCCTGTTGTTTTGCCGCCTGAGCTTCAAACAATCTTTTACGTAAATCTTCTTTTAAGAATTTCTTTTGTTCTTTTTTAGCGGATTTAATTTCTTCTTCTTTTTCGAAATTATAAGATTCGCCAAAAACTGCTTTTATGCTTTTTTCAATCGCTTTATCAAGAACAAACATGGAAATAAATCCCCAAAGAATAAATCTTAATGGAACTCCAAATAAATTTCTCGGAAGATTTCTGATTTTGGTAAATCTGCTCGTTAGCCAATTGCCGGTATTTCTGCCGTCAAATTTGCCTAAATCAGGTGTTAAAACTTTGCCGATAAAACCTCTGTATGCTTTAGTTAAAAAGTTTTGTTTCTTCCACTTTCCTTTTGCCTTAACTTGTTTAATAGCTTCTTTTGCTTCTTCTAATTCTGATTTATACGTTGCTTTATCAGTATATAGTCCCTTTTTATTTTCTTCATTAAAATGATTTACAATATCTCTGCATTTTTGAACTTCGTCTTTTGTCATACCGGCATACTGCGCACCGCCTATAGTATGCATAATTTTTAAAGCAAGCGGGAATGTTATTACCCAAGAAATATGTCCTATAAAACTGCTAATGCCTGTGCTTAATTTTTGTTTATTTTCAGCCTTTTTTACATTAATAGCAGATTCTACAAGTGCAGGGGCAATAAATATAAGAACACCGAGTTTGCCGCCGCCAAACGTTAAACCTCTGTGTACCATCTGCATTGCTTTAGACATAAACCGTCCGGTTGCAGTTTTAGCACCCTCCTTGGTCAAACTGTGGAGCCTGTTATAGATTTCATCACAACTTACTGTTCTTTGGAACGGTTTTGTCAATATTCCTAATCTTATGCCCTTTGGCCTAAATTCGCCAAGTCCTATTCTGACCCTATTGCCTAACTTATTTGTAACCCTTTCAACTTCTTTTACGTAATCACCGATAGAGTCTTCTTTTACTTTTTTTAACCATTGGGCATCTTTACCCATGGCTTTTAGAATTTCTTTTTTAGTTGTACCGACTCCGTAATCTGTTTCTTTTAGTATTTTATCAATTTCAGCCTGAGATATTCCCAGTCTTGATAATTGAATTTGTACAGAAGCCTTTTCCTCTTTGATGTCGGAAATTTTAGAAACATTAAATACTTTCTTTAACATTTCTTTTTCTTTTTTATCAACTCCAAGTTTATTAAGAGGTACAAATCCATCTTGACTTAAATTTAGGGTATCTGCTATGTGATTAAAATCATGCACAATTCTTTGTCTTTGAGGAATCATTTCTGATTTAGGTGTTGTCCATTCAGGTTGAGAAGGAGTATCACGCATTGCTCTAAAAATTGCAACATTATCTACTATCTTATTGAATCCGCTTTTTACTTTGTTAGCACCTTTAATTGTTGTTTGAATTGGTGAGCTTTGAATAATTTTGGATTGTTCGATTTTATCGCCAAAATTTGCAGCTTTTTTATATAAACTTTTTTCATATTCGCCGCCGCATGCTTTCGTATATTTATCAAGTAAATAACCTGCACCAAGCCAAGTTGCTATACTTGCAACCGGATGCTCTATTAATGGTCTTACAAATTCGTAAGCAACCATTGTCCCGGGGTTTTCTTGTAAACTTTCCTTCAGACTTAGTTTGTCTTCAGGTATGTCGTAATATTCCGGAATGCGCACTTGTTGTTGAACGCCTTGTTGGCGTCTTGCATTTATTTGTCTTTGTACAGAATATTTATTATCTGTGTTTTGATTTATTTGTGCCACAACAATACACCTTTACAAACCTAACTAAATATATAAAGACATTATTCTGCAAAAAATTGCTAAAAAATCGGTAAATTTTTTAATTTTGTAAAATTTCTTAACATTATTTTAAATATAAACTCTCCCTAATGGGATAAAATTTTTTGTATTTATTTAATACAAAAATCTTATAAATAAAATCAGAGAAAAGTTTAATGATAATCAATTTATAACATTTTATTATGATATAGAATCCTCATCGCTCAAACCTTCCCCTCCTTATTGTTTAAAGCATAATAAAGAGGGGTTTCTTTATTGAAAATTGACGATTTTAATTAAATAAAAAAAATGCCTCAAAAAAGAGGCATTTTTTTATGACAGATTCAGTACTATTTTACAAAATAACTTACGTTTACATTTGCATATACTTTAATTACTCCGCTTGAAATTGAAGTCGGAGCTGCTTCTGCAGCTACTCCGGCGGCAGCATCTGCCATCATATTTTTTGCCATATACATTCTTGGCATATGATAATTATTATTATCACTGCAACTAATGTCCATTGATTTTATTCCGTCTAATGTCGCTCCCATTGCTTTTGTTGCGATTTGTGCTCTGGTATTAGCTTTTTTAGATGCTATTTCTATTAATGAATTGCATTGAGATTCATAATTTGAAACTGAAAAGTTTAAAGAATCTACATTTGTTGCACCTGCTTCAATAGACTTGTCTATCATAGTACCGACTTTATCAAGAGATTTTGTATGAACAGTTACTCTGTTTGAAACTTCATATTTATCAAGATTTCTCTTATTGCCGTTATAAGTATAAATAGGGGATGCATGAAAATCTGATGTTTTTATAAAATCACCGCCTGCGTTATTTATCATTCCTTTAAGTATTGTATAAATTTTATCTGAAATTTCTTTATTTGCTGCTGTTGCCTTTTGAATAGATTTTGTATCATAAGTTTTTACTGCAAAAGAAATTTCTGCAACATCAGGAGCAACTTCTGTATTAGCGGAAGTGCTCAATGAAATATATCCTCGTTCCTTTTCATTGTTTTGTGTTACAGCTAATGTAGACATTGCGGTGCAGCCGCCTATTAGTCCTAAAACTGCTATAAGTGTAAGTATTTTTTTCATATTGCCTCCTTAATTTTGAACAATTATACCATGACTTTCGTTTCAAAAAAAAGTTAATTATTGTTAAAATTTTCGAATATATTTTATTTTTATTCCCTTTTAAGTGTATAATTTACTTAAGGAAGAAGGATTTAATTATGAGTTTAGGAATTATATGTCTTATAGTTACGGTTATAGCTTTCTTTATATTAAAGAAAATCGTAAGTTTCGGACTTAAAGCTGCTTGCTTTGCGGTGTTAATTGTTGCAGCTGCGGGAACGATATGGATATGCTCTGAAAAACCGGATATGCATAAACCGTTTTCTTTGGATACAATAGAGTATCTGTTTAAGATAAATAAAGACGGCTCTGTGACAACAACAAAACAAATAACAAGAACAATGAACGGAGAACAGGTGAAATAATATGAAAAAATTGATTGCACTTTTTATAACAATATTGTACGCTTCAACAAATGCTTGCTTTGCGCTGAGTGAGTTATATTACCTAAAAAATGTACAGACATCAAATATAAAGCCCATTGTCGATACAAAACTTGCAGATTACGGGTTCAATGTTGTAAAACAAAATCCCTATTATGCTGTTAATCGAGACGGTGACGATTATGCAGTTGTGATATTACAGCAAAGTGGCAGTAATATGTTTTATTATTATCAATCAGTAAATAATTCGAGACTTAATAACGCAATTGTTAAAGAAATCAAAAAACAAGATATCGAATGTGAACAATCTTTTAATCAAAGCATAATTGATATTTACAATAACCTTGCAAAAGATGTAATTACAACAACAGGTTCTGTAAAAAAATATACATTTGAAGAACCTGAATCAGTTTTTACTCCTCCGCAAGAAGCGACAAAGTCTCAGCAATCAAATGCATTAAAAGGATATGTAGGTCAGTTGGCAAGCGGAACAAAAATCAGTATATACTTGCAAAATGCAATTAATACGTCAACTGCTCAAAAAGGTGATCAAGTAATTGGCGTATTAACGGGTAATCTCACATATAATAATACAGTGATTGCTCCTCAGGGAAGTCTTGTTTACGGAACTCTTTCAAAAGCAAGAAGTGCAACTTACGGCTCAAGAAACGGAAGGGTTATAATAGATTTTAATCAAATAGTAACGCCTGAAAACAAGACTTATGATATATCTACAGAAGAGATAGATTTTTCTGTAACAAATGAAGGTAAAATTGCTAGATCGGCAAAAAATGCAGTAGTGGGTGCTGCAACAGGTGCTCTTATCGGAATGCTATTTGCGGCTCTCACGGATCACAGTGTCGCAAGAGGAGCGGCGATTGGCGCCGGTATGGGAGCAGGCTCCTCTGTTATACATTCAACAGCTGAAAGGGGTGTTGATGCGGAAATTCCTTCATTTACAGAACTGGAAATTACGCTTTCACAACCGCTAAATATATCAGTTAGTTATTAATATAAATAAAAGGGAAATAATAAAATGAATAAAAGGTTAATTACGATAGGATTATTGATATTAGGGATTGCAATTATTGGCAAGCTTTTGTTTGTTGCGGCTAAAAACATAAAAGTAGATGATTTCCACAAGGCTGCTGTTATATTTGTTATAGATTCTTCTGCTTCAAATCAGAAAATGCTTCCTGACGAAATAAGATATACTAAGTCACTTTGTTCAATTCTGGATCCGGAAGATGAAATAAAGATTTTGAAAGTTTCGGAAGAATCATATTTGATATATGAAGGATCGCCAAGTAATACAAAAGGGATTACAAAAGCAGTTGAGGCATTCACGCAATATAATGCAAAAGACTACGGAACTGCATACGGACAAGGACTAAAAAAAGCACTTGATCATTGCTTAACAATGAAAAAAGAGGGTTATGTTCCGGCAGTTGTTATAATTGGTGATTTGGAAAATGAAGGTGCAATCGAAAAACAAATTAACTGGAATACTCTGCCTGACAATATTAAATCAGTTCAGGAATATATACCTGAACTTGCAATGATGTTTGTATATGCTCATCCTGAAAAATTGGATTTAGTGAAAACAAAACTTAATCCTGTTTTAGGTGAAAAGAAGCTAATTGTTGCAAACGAAACAAACGTTGATAAAGCAAACAGAAGATTTTTGGAAGCAATCGGAAGATAAGGAGTTTAATATATGGCATTTACAATAATTACAAAAAGCGGCGAAAAAACATTTGCAGATAAAGAATTGGTAAATATTTCATCAAAAGCCGGTGCAGATTATCAAATTGATTTTGGATTTCCGTTTTTGTTAACAGTGCAGTTTGATATGCAAACAAACAAATGCATTTTGTTGAATCAATTCAATAATCAAAAATTTTTATTCAAGGGAAAGCCAATACCGGCTAAACTTGATATAGATAAGGTATGCAAAATTATGGTTGACGGAAGTGATGAATATATAACAATAAAAGTAATAGGTTCTACTACAAGCAGGAATGTAGTTGAGGAAAATATTACGGAAGAAGATATTAAGGCAATTTACGGTAATGATGTTAATGCAGCGGCAAAACTTAAAATAGAAAAAAGAAAAAGTGAAATAGAAGAAGCACGTGTTGCAATTATCAAAGAAGTTGGTGCAAGAATCGGAGGTTTAAAACGTAAAATATCGATGAATTCAAAGAGCGGAATAGTTTTGCACCTTGCGCTATTATTTGCGTCTCTTGTGTGTGCGTTTGGTGTTTCAAATTATTTAACAGGACTTCCTCTCGCAGATGCCGGAAGCATTGTTCAAATGCCTACAAACATGAAACTTATATTTGTTTATGCTCTTATAATCTATGGAGTAGGCTTAGTATTTAAGCAGGGTATTTTCTTATATTTGCAGAACAAACTGGGAGAAGATACAATAACATCTAAAATTGCAGATAAATTTATGATAGTTTTATCATTAGTATTTTATTCCGCAATATATTTGATTAACGTTCTTTATTATATTTCACCAAAAACGTTTCCTGTATTTGCGGTTTTAATTTCATTGTTCTTTGTTGGTACAGCTTCAACATTAGCACTTGCATGCGGATATTATAAAAACAACAATACAGAATTGAAAAGTGAATTAGACGAAATAGAATACAGAGAAGACTTTGAACACGTTATAAAAGAATATCAACAATGGATTGAAAGATTTGTAAATACAATGAGCCATACTAAAATTGCAAACATGAAAGACAGATTATTCAATTTACAAATCAAATCAGTAGGGGAAATTCTTTTAGGAATTATTACTGCACCGTTTTTAGCGTACGGTGTTTCTAATACTCTGGCAATGTGTTTCCCGGAAGCGGCAGGATGGATGAGAATTTCAGGTTTAAGATTAAGTCCGATATTCTTGACACTTGCTACATTCTTAATTATTTTTGCATTTTTCTCATTTGTAAACGGATTTTTATGCAGCAGAAAGGTTCAAGCTTCTAACGTATTAAAACAAGACGGTTTTAGCAATTATATGCAGCATGGTGTTGAAATTTACGGTCTTGAAGGAGTAAAGAGACTTGACAGAGAAATGCGTCGTTCATTTATAATTGGACTTGCAATTATAGTAATAGAATTTACGATGAATATTTCATACTTTATGGGTGAGATTGGCGGAGATTTGACAGGTATGGTTACAAGTTTACTGGCAGCACTTGTTCCGACTGCGCTATTAATTGCGGAAACATATATGTTAAGTAATACTAAATTTGAAACATTTGCTTGTGAAGAAATCATTGCAAAAATAGACAGATAGTTATGAAAATTATATTAAATATACTGCTCATAGCGCTTGTTGTTGCAACAGCAGCAATATGCATTACAAAACCTGATATGCACAAAACTCTTGTTGTGTATGATTCTGCATACACAATTGTTCCGGAAAAAAAGGTTGAGATTGAAAAAGAAGTTATTCCTATAATGGAAAGACCTGCTCAACAAAAGCCTGAGGTTAAAACTATAGATAAAGCCGTTAGACAAGTTGTTCAAACTCCGGTGAAAACTGTGCAACCGCAAAAAACTGTAGTAAAACAAACAGTACACAAACCGCAGGTGCAGACAGTAAAAACCGTAACTACTGCAAAGCCTCAAAATGTCACACAGCAAAAAGTTTCTGCACAGCTTCCTAAGGCAGAGACTAACAAGGTTAGTGAGACAAAAAAAGTCGAACCTGTAGTTGTTAAAACAGTTACAGAAGTCCCTGCTGTAAAAATGTTAACTCAACAAGAAGAAATTATAGCTTGGAATAAGTGGCGTTCAAATGTTCAAAATAAAATAATGCAAGACGTAAAGCTGCCTCTAATGCCAAACGGTACAACATTTAAGTTTACGTTCACAGTTGATAAATATGGTAAGGTATCAAATGTTCAAACCTGGGCAGAGCCTTCTAATTATACGCCATATGCAATTCAGTACATTGCGCCTGTAATAAGAAGTTATCAGGGGCGTGCAATTCTTAGCTTCCCGCAAGGGTCTTCAAGAATAACGACAGATGTAAAAGGCGGTTGGAAAATTTCTGAGAACGAAAAATACAGCAGTCCTAAAGATTATAATGATGTAGAAAAGGTTACAAGGTAAATAAATGTATAAGTGTAAAGAATGCGGATGTGAATTTGAAACAAAACCTGATTATTGTGATTGCGGAAATGATGAATTTGAGCTTGTTGTGGCTCAAAGCGAATCAATTATTAATGTAGAAGAAAAAAACAAAACTAATGTAGTTGCCGAACACCAAGAACTTAAAATTCAACCTGCTCAACAGTTAAACACAAATTATTCGGAAAATTTTGTAAAAAGACAACTGTCAATTAAAAACAATATACTAAGATTAATTGATCCGATTTCAGGATTTATTTTTGCAACGTGTCTCATCTTATCTATTGTAATTGCTTTTTATCCCGTAAAAATTATAGAAACAGAAAATGTATCAGCGGATAATCATAATCAAAAAACGACAAAATCAATTCCTGCAATTGATAAGTTTTGGAACAATTCAACAGAGGGTTTAGTCGCTGAACCAATTAAGGTAGAAGAACCAAAAATAGAAATAAATATTCCTAAACAAATACAAAAAGTTGTTTCGGAGTCAAAAAGCAGTAATCCACAGGTTAAAACAAGTAATGTAAAACCATCTGTTTCAAAAACTCAAACTGTAAATAAACCGCAAGTTAAACCTGTTACTGCTACAAAAGCGGTAAAACCGGCTCAACAGACAAAAACTCAGCCTGTTCAAAATAAACCTGTTCAAACAGCAACTTCTTCGGTTAAACCAACTGCAAAAACTGCAACACAAGAAACAAAACCGGCTCAGACTTCGTCTCCGCAGCAGCCAAAAACAACAGTTGTAACGTTGCAAAAAAATCCCGTAGTATCGACTGTAGAACAAGTAAACAATGCTGCGCTAAAACAAGAACTTGCAAGTTATAAAATTTCATTAAGAAATACGATTGGTAAAAAAATTGATTTTACAAAAGTCGTAGGAGACGGGAGTTGTACCGTTGCATTTAAAATAGATTCAAACGGTAAGTTAATCAATCGTTCTTTTTCGAAACAATCATCAAATATGACATTAAATGACGCAGTTTATGCAGCAGTAATGTCGACACCAACTTTTAATCCGCCTCCAAGCGGTTATAAAAACGAAACTTTAAATCTTAATATAAGATTTTATAGCGGAAATTTTGAGATTTCTCTTCCGTAGAGATAAACTGGAAATCATATTTCAAGCGTGATATTATAGACACAACAGAGGAATTTGAATGAATACAGCCGAGTACATTGTAAAAAGACTGGAAGAATTTGGAATTAATGATTTTTTCGGAGTCCCCGGAGATTATAATTTTAATTTGCTTTATGCAATAGAAAGTAATCCTAATACAAAATGGGTAGGTTGTACAAATGAATTAAATGCAGGATATGCAGCGGACGGTTACGCACGTGTGCGTGGGTATGGAGCAGTCATTACTACTTATGGAGTCGGAGAATTGAGTGCAATTAATGCGATAGCGGGATGCTGCGCTGAAAATATTCCGGTTGTTCATATTGTAGGAATGCCTTCTTCAAAAAATATAGAAAAAAAATCTTTGCTCCATCATAATTTGCAAGAAACTAACTATCGGTCTTTTTCCGAAATATATAAAAGTATAACTGAAAAAGCTGTTATTCTTACAAGAGATAATGCCAAAATAGAGATTGATAAAGCTCTAAAATTTCTTCTGAGAGAGAAGAAACCGATATATTTGGCTATTCCGTCTGATATAGCCGAAATGGAAATTTCGGACAGAAATATTCTTTATGAATGGGTAAGTGATAAGGATACTTTGGAAAAGGTTTCGCAAAAAATTGTACAAAAAATACAAGAATCTACACTGCCGCTTATTTTGGGAGATGTGTTAATAAAAAGATTTGATGCCGAAATTGAATTTAAAGAGTTTGTAGAAAAATCCGGATTACCGATTACAAATTTTTTAATGGGTGTAAACCTTATTGATATGGATTATGAAATGTATTTGGGCGGATACTATGCAAACTTTAGAAACCCAATTGCAGAAAAATATATGAATGATACAGACTGCTTAATATCGGTTGGCCCTATATATAGTGATGTAAATTCGTTCGGGCAAAAATTACCATACAAGATTAATAACCATATTGCAATATATGGCACATACACATATGTAGAAGGTAAAAAATATAATAATATTAAGATGGCTGATGTATTAGACAGTATAACAAAATTAATAGAATCCAGACACTTGCCTATAAATAAACCAAATATCGGATATAAAAAAAGAGATGTTGAAAATAAACCGTTAGATTCAGACTATATATATCCCAGATTACAAGAGTTTATTAAAGAAAACGATATAGTGTTTGCCGAAACAGGAACAGTGCCATTTGGCGTAGCAGCAATGAAGCTGCCTAATAGTACAATTATCGAATATCAATTACTATGGGGTTCAATAGGTTGGGCAACTTCTGCGGTACTCGGAGCTTGTATTGCAAAACCAAATGCAAGAGTTATTTTAATAACCGGAGAGGGTGCTCACCAAATGTCTGCAATGGAAGTTGGTACAATGATAAGATATGGTGTAAAACCTGTAATCGTTGTAATAAATAATAACGGCTACGCAACGGAAAGAATACTGTCAAGGAGTCCTAAAGATGATTTTAACAATATTTTGGAAATGAATTATGCGAAATTTGCCAGAGTTTTTAGCGGAGATGTCTGGTCAACAAAAGCAAGTACAGATGATGAATTTGATAAGTCATTGAAGGTTACTCAAATAATGAATAAAATGTGTTACATAGAGGCGGTTACAGAATTTATGGATATGCCTTCTCTTACAAAAGATATATTGTCTTCTTTTAAAGACGGCAATGAAAAGAACTCTACAAAAAAAATTAAAGAAAAAAAAGCTGATTCATATAAAGAAATAAAATTAATGTCGGATAAAAGCGACATTAAATATGAAACTATAGTTCATAAAACATTTACACCAAAAGGAGATGCGGAATGAAAAAGTTGTTTGTAATATCAGGCTCATCCGGTGTAGGAAAAGGAACAGTAATCAAAGCTTTTTTAGAAAAGCATCCGTATTTTAAGCTGTCAGTTTCTTGTACAACACGCAAAAAACGAGAAGGAGAAATAGACGGAGTAAATTACTTTTTTATTTCGCAAGAAGAATTTGATAAATGTGTAAAAAATGATGAATTTCTGGAATGGGCGGAGTTTTCAGGTAATAAGTACGGTACAAAAAAAAGTTTTGTTGAGGATTGTTTTAGGAATAATGAAGACTTGATTCTGGAGATTGATACAAAGGGAGCTTTAAACGTAAAAAAAATTATGCCGGATTCTGTATTAATTTTTATTGCACCGCCATCTGTTGAAGAATTGGAGGCAAGACTAAGAGGCCGACATACTGAAACAGAAGATGCCATACAGAGACGACTTGCATCGATAAAGTTAGAAATGGAAAATTCAAAACATTTTGACTACATTATAATAAACGACAAAGTAGAACATGCCGTAAAAAATTTGGAAGAAATTATTTTATAACTTTCTTTGCTGTTTTTATTTTTTCAAGGTAATGTTTTAAACCAAAGCTTTTTAAAGTTTTCTTAATAAGTCTGATTTTAGTTTTTGCCATTTCTGCTTGTCTTACATTAAAATCAATCCAATCGGATTCTGTGAATGGTAATTTTTTTTCGACAACGGTCATTGTATCGGAATAGTTTAATACCATTCCTTCCAAGTTTGCATCCGGTCTTGAAAAAGTATATTTTTTCCTGATTTCTTCAATTTGTTCAGGAGTCTCATTTGAAAACGGGTAATAATGACGCAGTTTATCTGCACCTATAATGTCATCTTTGCCCCAAAGACCTTTGAAAGAATTATTAAAATTATTAATCGGTTGTATCTGCATTTTTAGCCTTTTTGTTTTATTTTTTTATTCTGTGTGCAAGGTTGTATATGTTAAGAGCATCTTCAATAAATCTAACAAAGAAATTATCTTTTTTATTTTTCATAGAAACGTATTTTCTCCAATTTGCTCTTGTAAACGGAAGTTTTTCACCTACTATTATTCTTGAGTGTTCAACAAATGTTTCTTTTCCGGTATCGCACGGATAAAATGTTTTTGTATAACTCAATCGTTTTTTGTTATTTACTATATTATCTTCAGTTTCATCAACAAATGGATAATAATATCTTGTAATGTAGCAATCTGTTCTGTTATTAGAAAAAGACTGTTTAATATTCATTTGGCCAAAAATGCCTTTAAATTGTGTGTGATTGTTGGCAGATATTTGCATTTGTATTTCTCCTTACAACTAATTCTTAAACACGTAAAAAAATAATTTGCTCCCAAAAATAAAAAATTTACAAAACTTTACCAAATATATTTTGATTTTAGCCGATATAATTATTGAAAAAATGCAGTGTTCATGCTAATATCTGGGCATAAGCATTTGCTTTGCAAAAATTGCTTAACATATCTTAATAAAACTGAGATTTTTAGCAAATTTTCTGATTTGCAAGTGTTTATATATATAGATAAAGTTATGTGTGTAAGGAGTTGTCTATGAAGATTAATGCTATTTCTGCCCAATCGCCGCAGGCATTACAAAATGCGAGAAACTTAAGCTACGTATCTGAAGTATCGTATAATGCACGACCGACAGGAATCCCAATATTGCATATTAGTTTTCATGGTAATCCTTCCAAACATCCTGAGCAGATTTCAGCATTTGCGACAGAGAGTAACTATTTAGGCGGTATATATTGTGCCGGCGGATTAGGAGATGTTGCAGAAGCTCTGCCTGATTCAATCGGAATTCACGGAGAGCAGGTTGCCGGTAAAAAAATTGATATGAGAACCTTCTTACCTTATTATTCAATGAATGATAATGAAGGGCGTATTTATGTACTAAAACCCGAAGCTGATGTAAAAATCAAAAAGGGCGAGAAGTTAGACATTAAAGAAGATTTTATTTTAGTTGACCAGACTTATAAGCTAAAAGATGGCGAGCGTTTTGCATTAATTACACAAATGGATGGTCCGGAAAAAATAAAAAAATATCATTTACTTAATGATTCAGGGCTAACAGGCACTGTAGAGAGAATGTCAGATAAATCATTTGATATGGAAAAAGTCCCTTATCGTGTATTTGAAGTTGATACAATGGGCAAAAGACAAGATAAAATGTATGTAATTCATACATATGAGCATGGAAAGGGCAAAAGTGCTTATGGTGTATTCAGAACGCATTTAAAAGAGGCTCCTAAAGGAACAACAGCATACGGCGGAGGCGGGACATCTGCTTATGGCGGTGCATCAGGTACTGAGAGAAAAATGTTCTATAATGTTTCAAAGACTGATGATATGTTTTATACAGAATCTATGAGAGCTTATCAAGAACTCACTATGGAAGGAAAAATGAATGTGGCATCCCAAGGAAACTTTAATCCGCAAAACCATATGTTCCACGATAGATTTTGTTATTCTGCATTAACTGATATTACTCAAAAAGCGCAAAAAGGTGACGAAAATTACAAAGGATTAAGATTTGTAGAACTATTACATAATCCCGGAGCTTCATATCAAGGTAAATATGCAAATCCTCTTGATTTCTTCCGTATAATTGCAACAAACGATGATTTGGCAAAATTAAAGGCAAATGAACATTACAAAAAGGTTACAGAAATAGCGGAAAAAATTGATGCAGGAAAAGCAACGGAAGAAGAGTGTACAAAACTATACAAATTCTTTAAGCCATATTTTAATAAATTTATGGATTCGGAAGGTTTGTTCAATATGACAATGCTTGCTGTAAGCATGACTGATGAAAATCCTCAAAATAGTAATCTTGGTAATGTGTCTAAAAACTATGGAAAAGAGACAAGAAACCTTGAAACAACTGATATAGCAAAAGGTTTGACACAAGCACTTATAAATATTCAAAATAAAACTATTGATGTTGTAAACGGTTCAAGACAAGCAAATATGAAAACAGATAAAATGGGAGAATTTTTTGGCACTGGCTCTTTAAATGAAATTTTCAAAACAAAATATAAGCCATTTAAGCAAACTGATACTCCGGAAGTAATATTAAGAGCAAAAGAAGAGAATAAAAAAACAATAATAGATGCAGTAGCAAACGCAACAAAAAATCTATCTTCAGATAAGGATTCTATTGCAAAATTATTTTTCAATGATGGTAAGATTAACGGTATAAGAAAACAGGCAGAAAAAAATGAAAAAGATTTGCCCTTAACATTAGGTGGTTTTTCAAAATACGAAAAAGGAGATTTGTTATTTACAACCTGGGGCAGACCTGATGCACAAAAAGGATTACCTATTACACTTGAAGCTTTTGAAAAAATGCTAAAAGACGAGAGTATTCCGCTTGAGACACGTAAGCATTGCAAATTGATTATGGGAGCAGGTGGTGGAAATGATGCATTTTCAGGGAACAATCCTGAATGGAAAGCTATCAAAGAGGCAATGGAAAGAATTCAAAATATTGAAGCTGGCGGACAAAAAGGTGTATTTAAAAATAATGCAGTATACGTAAACGGTTTATTCCCGAACAGGTTGGCAAATGGTGTTGATTTAGCAATATTTACAAGCCGTTTTGAGCCTTGTGGAATCACTCCGTTCGAAAGTTTTGCAACAGGAACTCCGGTAGTATCTATTAACACAGGTGGTGCTCCGGATTTTGTTACACCGGGAAGAACCGGATTTTTAACCAAAGATCCGTTTATGCTGAATCCTGAAAAATTAGGTTTGGCATCAGATGCAAGTGCAGAAGCGATTGATAAAGCAAGAAAAGAAAATAGTTCAAAACAAGTTGCAGAGCAAATAAAGGCATATTTAGAGCCAATAAAAACAGGACAATGGGAAGCAAAACAAAAAGAATATATTAAAAATTGTGTTGCTGAAAAAATCGAATGGCATAATAACAGTGCCTATAATGGTGGTAAATCTGCTCTTGAAATATATTTAAAAGAAAAATTTAACATAGCAGATAATGATATTCCAAATGAATACAAATCTGATATGCGTGGAGAATTTGATAATTCTGCATTCTGTGGAGAAGGCAAAGCAGGTTCAAAAATTTCCAATTTCTTCAAATCTAAAGGCGGTAAGTGGACAATTGCAGGTGCAGGGGTTGCAGCGCTTGCCGGACTTGCATATTTAGGACATAAACAAGGATGGTTCTCTTCAAGTTATGAAGAAAAAGAAGACAAAAGCAAACATTTATCAGCAGTAGTATAAAATGAAAAGTGCCGATATTCGGCGCTTTTTATTCTCATATTTTTTATGCTAGAATCATTCTATGATTATTAAGACATTTATAGAACCGCCTATTGATAACAATGATTATTTAATTATTGATGAGGATACTCGTGAAGCAGCTCTTATTGATTGTTCTGCCATTGATATTTGGGACAAAATTCTGGTTAGGGAAGGAAGGGTTATTGCAACAACTTCAGGCACTGCCAGATATGAAATTGGGGACGTCAAACTTAAATATATACTGCTAACTCACGGGCATTTTGACCATGTTGCTGGAATTCGTGATTTTGGTATAGAAGTAATGATGCATAAAAATGATTTACCTATACTGAAACAAGTTAATCAATATATGACTATGTTTGGGATGCCGGAAATGACTATTCCGAAGATAGGTAAGTTTATAGTAGACGGGGATATTATTAAACTTGGTAAATTTGACATTAAAGTTATTCATACTCCCGGACACACGCAAGGAGGTGTGTGTTATTATGTAGACGGAAAGCTATTTTCAGGTGATACAATTTTTAAAGAAGCTGTTGGACGTTGTGATTTAGAAGGCGGCGACTTTGAACAAATTGTAGAAAGCATTCAAAATAAAATTTATACTTTACCAGATGAAACTGAAATCTACCCGGGGCACGGGAAAACGACTACAGTAGGTTGGGAAAAAGTTCATAACAGATTTCTTTAAAAATAAAAAGGGCGGCTTCAAAGCCGCCCTTTTTATTAATAGAATTTTATACTACTCCTTGGCATTTCATTGCTTCTGCAAGTTTTTCAAATGCAGCCAAATTCGCTCCGGCAACATAATTCCCACTACAGCCATATTTTTCGGCATTATCCTTGCAAGCATTAAATATATTAACCATTATACAGTCGAGCTTTTCAATAACTTCATTAAAGTTATAATAATATCTCATACTATTTTGTGACATTTCAATTGCAGAAGTGGCAACACCGCCTGCATTCGCAGCTTTTGCCGGCCCAACAAGAACTCCATGTTCCAAGAAATAATCAGTTGCTTCCTGTTTACATGGCATATTTGCACCTTCGGCAATAGCAAGTAAACCGTTATTTACAAGTTTTTTTGCTGAATTTAATGTAACTTCATTTTGAGTAGCACATGGAAGAGCTATATCCGCTTTTATATTCCAAATTGGAGAATCTTCATCCTCTCGAATCATGTATTCAGCGTCAGGATGAACTTTTAAATAATCTTTAATTCTTCCTCGTTCAACTTCTTTTATTTGTTTAATAAGAGTAATATCTATTCCGTTTTTATCATATATACATCCATTAGAATCACTCATTGCAACAACGTTTGCACCATATTCTTGAGCCTTTTCACAAGCATAAATTGCAACATTTCCGGAACCGGATATTGTTACAGTCTTTCCTGTTAGTGATTCATTGTGAGCTTTTAACATTTCTCTTGTGTAAAATATAAGACCATAACCGGTTGCCTCCGTTCTGCCGAGAGAACCTCCGTAACATACTGATTTGCCGGTTAATACTCCGCCTTCGTATGCATCTTTAATTCGTTTATATTGTCCGAAAAGATATCCGATTTCTCTTCCGCCAACACCGATATCGCCGGCAGGAACGTCAACATCTTGCCCGATATGGCGGTATAATTCTGTCATAAAGCTTTGGCAGAAGCGCATAATTTCATTATCACTTTTACCTTTCGGGTCAAAGTCACTTCCGCCCTTTCCTCCGCCAATAGGAAGACCGGTAAGAGCGTTTGTAAAAATTTGTTCAAAGCCCAAAAATTTCATAATACTCTGGTTTACTGTAGGGTGAAATCTTAAACCACCCTTATATGGCCCAATTAATGAACTAAACTGTATTCTATAACCACGATTAACAATAACTTCTCCATTATCATTAACCCAAGGAACTCTGAATGATATAATTCTTTCCGGTTCTACCATTCTTTCTAATATTGCCAGCTTTTCGTATTCAGGGTGTTTTTCAACTAAATGCTCTACAGAGCATAAAACTTCACGAACAGCTTGTAAATATTCAGGCTCGTTAATATTCTTTTTCTCAACTTCTGTTAGTACTTTATTTATGTATTCATTCATATTCCAAACTCTCTATAATGTCCTATTCTACTTTGTTATACAATATTTTTAAAATTTTTTCAAGAAAAAATTTTATTGTAAATTGTTAATAAATCTTGTATAATTAAAAAAAAAAAGGAGTATTTATGAGAATTATTGCTACATTATTATTAATTTCTATGTTTCAAAACGTTGTGTTTGCAAACAATTTCTATCAAAGTATCAATCCGTTTCCTGAACAAACTTGTCCGCAGGAACTAAATAATTTGTATGAAGCTAATCCTTCAGCTATTGAAAAGGAACAAAAATCGTTGAAAAAATGGTTTAGAAAAGGTCATAATACCTATACAGAAACTGAAACAAAAAACCAAAAACCAGGATTTAAAACAACAAATGAAGGAATAATACTGGACGGTACTTTTGTTGTGGTTCCAAATGAAGCAAAATAAGATGTAAAGGCAAAAAAAAGAGACCCAAAGGGTCTCTTTTTTTTGTATATTGTAAAGATTAACGTTTTGAGAATTGGAATCTCTTACGTGCTCTTTTTCTACCATATTTTTTACGTTCTTTAACTCTTGAATCACGAGTTAACAAACCTTCAGCCTTAAGAACATTTTTGTATTCTTCGTTTGATTTTAGCAAAGCTCTTGAAATACCATGTCTGATAGCTGCAGCTTGAGCGACAATTCCGCCACCAACTGTTTTTACTCTTACGTCATATTTATCTTGATTCTCAGTTAAAACAAGAGGTCTGTAAATCATCATTTCCACAGAAGGCATATTGCCGATGTAATCAGCTAATTTCTTTCCGTTAACGAAAATTCTGCCTTTGCCCTTAACTAATTTTACAACTGCGATAGCGCATTTTCTTCTGCCTGTTGCCATAATTTCTTTAGATTCAGCCATTATTTAGCCTCCTTTTCTAATAAAATTGGTTTTTGAGCAGCATGAGGATGCTCTGAACCGCAGTATACTTTCAACTTAGTGAATTGAGTATCGCCTAAAGTGTTGTGTTGTAGCATACCTTTTACAGCTTTTTCAATTAACTTAGTTGCATCTTTCTCACGAACTTCTTTTACAGAAGCTGCTTTTAATCCACCGGGATATCCTGTGTGGTGGTAATAAATTTTATCTGTTTCTTTATTTCCTGAAACTAACACTTTTTCTGCATTGATAACAACTACAAAGTCACCTGTATCAACGTTTGGAGTGTACTCAGGTTTATTCTTACCTCTTAAAATATTTGCAATACGAGTTGCAAGACGACCTAAAATCTCGCCTTCCGCATCGATTAAATACCATTTTCTTTCTACTTCAAGAGGTTTTGCTGAATATGTTTTGTTTGACATTTTCTTTTCCTTCTTGTTTTTATACTACTACGTGAGTTGCGAGTCGTGAATAGTGAGTCGAAATTAAAAATCGATTCACAATTCACGATTCACAATTCACGTGCGAGTAATCAACTCGCATTAAAGTCAGCCCATACGGACTAACTGTTTGTCCTGCCTTGCGGCGGTCACATGCCTCTAAGACTTCTTTCATATGCTCCGCAGGGAGATTATGACCTTCAATCTCAAGAAGCGTACCGACAATTGTTCTTACCATATTGTAAAGAAATCTGTTTCCCTCAATATGAATAAAAACTCTATCACCTTGTTTTTTAACTTCGGCTCTGGTTAATATACAAACTTTGCTCGGGTTAAGCGTTCCGGAACTTTTAAAACTTGAAAAATTATGTTCGCCAAGTAAATAATTGAGAGCTTTTTGCATTCTTTCAATATTTATTTTGAACTTTACTCTCGGAATATCTCCATCAAATGCCTGTTTATAACGTCTATTAATAAATTCATATTTGTAATATCGACTTTTGGCAGACTTTTGAGCGTGAAATCCGTTTGGTACAATTCTCAAGTTGTTGACTGATATATCATCAGGTAAAATTTCATTCATATGATAGATAAAATCTGAAGCAACAATGTCTTTATCGTAATCAAAATGAATTACCTGACCGAGAGCGTTTACTCCCTTATCAGTTCTTCCGGAGAAGATTGTTTTAACCTGTCGGTCTTTATTTTTAGCGGATTTACCGCCAATTATCAATGTGCTTAATGCTTTCTCTATTTCGCCCTGTATTGTGGATTCTACTTGTATGCCTTGAGGATTTTCTTTACATTTACCACCAAATTGAATTTGGCTGCCCGCATAGTTTTTACCCTTATACTGAACGTCAAGAGCGTATCGCATGTTGGTTATACCAATTGGATTAATGCCATTTCAGAAGCATCCCCTCTGCGTGGAGGAAGTCTGAAAATTCTTGTATAACCACCGTTTCTTGAAGAGTATTTAACGCCTATTACGCTAAACAATTTTCTTAAAACAGTTTGAGGTGCTAATTTTTTGCCTTCTTGCTTAGTTTCGAATACTTCACCTGTTGCAGTATCAATATATTGACCGATTTCTTTATCGAAAATATATCTTCCGGCAAGTCTTCTTGAGTTCAAATCGCCCTTTTTAGCCATTGAGATTACATTTTCAGCATATGGCTGCAGAGCTTTTGCTCTTGCCATAGTTGTTTTTATTTCTCCATAAGTAAAAAGTTCAGTAGCTAATGAACGCAACAAGGCCTTTCTTTGGTCAGGTGCTTTACCAAGCGTATGTTTTTTTGTTTGGTGTCTCATTTGTCTATTTCCTTTTTTGTATTACTATTTATTTTCTTTTGTTTTATTTTGCGCTGCTTTGGTATTTTATTTGTCATCAATTACTTTAGCATACGCAAAGTTTAATTATTCAGCTGTTTCAATAACCATACCGTCTTCATCTAATTCCGGATTCGGAGCTAAGTCCAAACCAAAGTGGTGAAGTCTTTCGATAACTTCATCAGAAGATTTTTTACCGAAATTCTTTATATTTAATAAATCATGTTCGGATTTTTTAAGAAGTTCAGCCATAGAGTTGATGCTTGCTCTCTTTAAGCAATTATAAGCTCTGACTGAAAGTTCTAATTCATCGATTGTAATTGACGGTTCTTCTTCTGATACTTCAACTTCTTCAACAATAGGGGTTGATGAAGCAGTAGTTTTTTCTTCAACTTCTTTATGTGAACTGCTGCCGGCTATTGATGAAATTTGAACAAAATGTTCAATCAATAAATCAGCTGCTTGAGTTAATGCTGTTGTAACATCAACAGTTCCGTTTGACCAAATTTCAAGGTTAAGTTTTTCAAAGTCGATATTGTCGCCGACACGAGTGTTTTCAACGTCATATCTAACTCTCTTAACCGGCATAAATGTTGCATCAATCGGAAGCATATCGATAGGAACACCTGATTTTGAATTTCTAGGAATGTCATTCGGTACGTAACCTTTTCCTGTTTCTACAACAACTTCTGCGTGGAATGAACCACCGTCAGCAATTGTACAAATTAACCAATCAGGATTAACAACCTTAACGCCTGCCGGAAGTTGTATATCACTAGCCAAAACAGGGCCCGGTTTATCAACATCTATTCTTAATTGTTGTGGTTCTTTAGAATCTGTTTTGATAGCTAAGCCTTTTAAATTTAACATAACATCAATGACGTCTTCTAAAACACCTGGAATTGCAGTATACTCGTGTGTAATACCTTCTATTCTGCATGAAGTAACAGCAGTTCCTTCCAAGCTTGAAAGTAATACACGTCTAAGAGCATTACCGATAGTATTACCAAAACCTCTTTCTAATGGTTCTATAGAAAACTTTCCATATTGTGAACCATCTGAGCTGGTCATTGTATTAACGGTTTTAATTTTTAATTCCATATTTTTATCTCCTATCAGCCTTATTTTGAATAGTATTCTATAACAAGTTGTTCTTTAAAGTCAGGATCTAATTCTTCTCTTTCAGGTATTCTTTCAAATGTAATCTTAAGAGCATCCTTATCGATTGTTAACCAAGCCGGAGCAAGTGACAAATCAATTGCACTCATAACTGTTTTTAAGTAATCGTTGCTTCTTGCTTTAACTGTGATAACATCGCCTGCGCTTACAAGGTATGATGGAATATCTACTTTTTTGCCGTTAACAAGCACGTGACCGTGGTTAACGATTTGTCTTGATTGTTTGCGAGTAACTCCGAAGCCTGCTCTGAATAGTATGTTATCCAATCTGGATTCTAAAAGTTGTAACAGAATCGTACCTGTAACACCTTTTTTTCTAGCAGCTTCATGGTAATATTTAGCAAATTGTTTTTCGCTTACCAAATATGTCAATCTGATTTTTTGTTTTTCATTCAAGTGAATAGCGTATTCAGAAAGTTTTTTTCTTGTTGCACCGTGTTGACCTGATGCATTTTGTCTCATTGAAGAAGTTAATTTTCTGTTTGATAAATCTTTTACGCCGTGGTTACGAAACAATTTGTTCGTTGGTCCTGTGTATCTTGCCATTTTTTTCTCCTTTTCTTTTATCGGGCATCTATGGTTCAAATCCTTGGCGAGGATTCAAGCCCCGACTGTTATCTTAACGTGATTCGTGAACTGTGAATGGTGAATCATATAACAGATTCAGCTTATCACTATACACGTCTCTTTTTAGGAGGTCTGCACCCATTGTGAGGAATAGGTGTGACATCCTTGATTAAAGTGATTTCAAGACCTGCTGCTTGAATCGCTCTTATAGCAGTTTCACGTCCTGAACCAGGTCCTTTGATGTGTACTTCAACTTTTTTCATGCCTTGGTCTATTGACTTCTTAGCAACTGATTCAGCAGCGGATTGTGCTGCAAACGGAGTGCCTTTTCTTGCACCTTTAAATCCGGAAGCTCCGGCTGTTGCCCAAGCAATAGCATTACCTTGCATATCAGTAGAAGTTACGATTGTATTGTTGAAAGTGGATTGTATATGAACAACCCCTTGCAATACGTTCTTTTTTTCTTTTTTCTTTGTAGTTTTTGGTCTTGCCATTTTTTTGTTCCTTTATGTTTTACTATTTAATTTCTCTTAAATGTCAAATCTAAAATTATTGCTTCACTACCTCTCAAAAAACTTGATATTTAGTCAACTTTTTCTCGGCAGAGTGCAGTCATTTGCACTTAGAGCATAATTCTACTTTTTCTTACCTGCAATTGCAGTCTTTTTACCGCGTCTTGTTCTTGCATTTGTTTTCGTTCTTTGACCTCTGCAAGGAAGTCCTCTTTTATGTCTCATACCTCTATATGAGTTAATTTCTTGAAGGCGCTTGATATTCATTGTAACTTCACGTCTTAAGTCACCTTCAATATTGTACTCAGAGAGAGCATTTCTAAGTTCTTTAATGTCTGATTCTGTTAAATCATCTGTTCTCAAATCAGGAGAAATTCCTGTTACTTCAAGAATCTTCTTAGCTCTGGCAGGTCCTATTCCGTAGATATAGGTAAGAGCTATTTCTAATCTTTTGTTACGAGGTAAGTCTACCCCTACTAATCTTGCCATGTTTGTTTCCTTTATTTTTCTACTACTTATCTTTTGTTTTACGTTTATCCTAAATTATTGCTTCACACTTTGCTGTCATTTGTTCCATTTTTACTATCGTAAAAAGTTTCACTTATTCGCTCAGTGCAACTTAGAGTTTCGCTAACGCTCACTCTACGCAAATTTAACCTTGTCTTTGTTTGTGCTTAGGATTTTCACAAATTACGGCAACTCTGCCTTTTCTTTTGATAACCTTGCACTTGTCGCACATTGGTTTTACTGAACTTCTTGTTTTCATTTTTGTTTTTCCTTATTTTACTTTGCTACTACTTATATTTTACTTTTTTGTGAATTTTAATCTGTGATTTGTGGTTAGGCATTTCAATTTTTATTTCCGATTTATAACTTGCTGTTTGCTTATGGTGTATAATTAGCAAACCCGGATATTACTTAAGTCGGAATGTAATTCTGCCCTTGCTTAAATCATAAGGTGTCATTTCTACCTTTACTCTGTCACCCGGAAGTATTCTTATAAAGTTTTTACGTATTTTTCCGGATATATGGGCCAAGATTTCATGCCCGTTTTCAAGTTCAACCCTGAACATTGCGTTCGGCATGGATTCTAAAATCTTACCTTCAATTTCAATTACGTCTTTTGCCATTTTTTCCTCTATTTCGGCTTCCATTGTAATGGCACACATGCCATCATAATATATCATATTTGCTAAATTTCTGATTGCAAGCGATTTCATTAGTTTTGGGATAAGTTTGTTAAGAATTGTATCTGATTGTTTTTATATTAATTAGTTATAAAGTGTATAATTAAATATGTGTGCGTAATTGTCAAAACACAAATATAATTCTGCTAAAACATGTGATTTCAACAATTTATATTTTCTTTTTAGTTTCTTAATATTAAATAAACAATCTTAACTTTTAATAATTTTTCAAATTAGCAAATTATTTTTTGACAAGCTTTTAAATTATAAAAGCATCACATTTTCAGGAGAAAAATATGAACGTAAATTTAACTATAGTACGCAGATTCGGCAACGGAGATGATTTGAAAAAAGTTATAACTGAAACTATAGGCGGTAAAACAATAACAAGGGTTTTCGATAATAGTGGTAAAGAACTGATAAATAGGGTAAAAACCATAACTGTTCAACATGTAGGAGATAAAATAGTAAAAACTAAGGATGTTGAAACTGTAAAAAATGTTTATGCAACAGAAAAACAAAAATGTAAGTCTTTAGGAATAAAGCAAAAATTTGAGAGAGTTTATAATGCAAACGGAAAATTGCTTGGTGGAAAGATAACACAGTGGATGCCAGAAGTGCAAATTAATTCTGAAAAATCAGATGTTAAAAAAATTAATCCAATTGAAAAAATTAATGCAAAGGATTACTTTGTGACAAGGTATTCAGGAAAGCTAAAGCGCAGATTTCCCAATTTAACAATAACTAAAATATGTAACGGAATCAGATATTTTAAAAATACACGGGGCGTAATTAACGAATCCAGTGATTTTAATCTATTTTATAACAATAAAGGATTGCCAATTCCGCCGGCGCTTTATTTGAGCGGAAAAGGGTGGCAGAGACAAGTGCCAAATATTTATGATTATGCACGTAAACTTGGGTTTAACAAAACAGTTAAAGAAATGATTGATGCTGCGACAGTTGAAGTAATTAAAATTAAAGCCGAAATAAAAAAAGGTTACTACGGGTATGGGCATCCCAAATTATCAGACAAAATATTCTTTAATGAACAAAAACTTAAAATAGAAATGCCGAAAGAGACAGCATATCAGAAGTTAAAGAGGGTTTCTAAGAACCAGAATCGATAATGTAAACAAAACTTTATTTCTATTTACAAAATGATATAATTTTATTATATTATGTGTTTATAATGAAGTAAGGAGTATGATATGAAAAAAAATATAGCTTTATTTTTGAGTGCTGCAATCGCATTGACTTCAGGAATGGCATTTGCTGCAAAATATACAATAAATAAATCAGGAACTGTAAAAACTCAGACCGGTCAAGTTGTAACATCGCCTGCAAATACTACTAACCAGAACGTATTTAATAATTTTTATTCTCAAGAATATATTGCTTCAAATCAAGTTAATTCAACACAAGTCGGTATAATAGAAATAGTAATGGACTACTCAGGCAGTATGTCTAACTGGATAGGAGTTGCAAAAAGAAGTATTTCAACTATTATTTCACAGATACCTCCTTCAACAAGGGTTGGGTTTAGAGTGTTTGGTCATGATAGCAACGGAAATAATCCTGCAAGCATACATACATTACAGGATGTTAAAAAAATTGTTAAAAACGGAAACAAATTTAAAGTTGTGACGGAAAGAGGTCCGATTGGTACTACTGCCGGAGCTTGCAGTGCAACTCAACAAGTTGCGGCAATAACTGCGGTAAACAGTAATGCATTATTATCCGGCATGAATTCTGTTGATATAGGCGGAGCAACTCCTCTTGTATATGCACTTGACAGAGCTGTTTATCAGGATTTCGCAAACTATGATACATCAACTCCAAAGAAAATAATTCTTATAACTGACGGTGGAGAAAATTGCGGCGGAGATCCTTGTGCTTTTGCAAAAAGCCTTATGAGAAAGCGCTCTGACGTGCATATTGATGTTGTATTAGCATCTTCAGCCTCAAGGTCGTTAACTTGTCTTTCTTCAACTACCGGCGGTCATTTTTATAGCGTAGATAATTTGTCCGATTTCACTTCAACAATGACTCGTTCAATGAAGGCAGAACCTGTAATTAAAGATAGTAAGAAACAGAATTACGAATTTATAGGCGAATAGCTTCTAAAAATGGCAATTTAAGAATTAATGATTTTGACTCCCGAGCTTGTACCGAGCCTTATAGCACCTGCTTCAATCATTTTTAAAGCAGTTTCTTTGTCTCGAATTCCGCCGGAAGCTTTAACATGTAAACCTGCGTCTTTGACTGTATCATGCATAAGTTTTACATCTTCCTCTTTTGCTCCGACTCCGTTTTTGACAAATCCTGTTGATGTTTTTACAAAATCGGCGTGTCCTTTTATACATAGTTCACAAGCCTTTTTAATTTCTTCTTTTGTAAGTAAATCTGTTTCAAGAATTACTTTTAGCGGTCTGTTTTGGCAAGCAAATTTAATTTTGGAAATTTCATCAGTTATATAATCATAATCTCCGTCTTTTAGTTTACCTCCGTTAATTACCATGTCAATTTCATCAGCTCCGTTTTTAACGGCATCAATTGTTTCTAAAATTTTTATTTCGGATGTAGTTTGTCCTAAAGGAAATCCGATTACTGTAACAATTTTTATATCGGTATCTTTTAGATACTCACGTGCAAAACTAACATTGCAAGGATTTATGCAGACTCCTAGAAATTTATTTTCAATTGCTTCATCCAAAAGCTTTTTAACTTCTTCTCTTGTTGCATCTTGTTTTAACAAAGTGTGTTCAATGTATTTGTTTAGTTCCATAATCAGCTCCTTATATTATTGTGAAAAATATAGCACATATTATACCGACTGTAATACAGTAATATCCAAATATACTAAGTGAAAATTTTGAAACGAACTTAAGAAAATATTTTATACAATAGTATCCTACAATACCGGAAACAATAGTTCCTGAAATTATAGCAGGCCAATTATAGTTTGTAATTTCGCTTGTATCTATTGACGCAAGCGGATATACCATTGATGCTCCCAGTATAATTGGTATGCTTAGTAAAAATGAGTATCTTGCAGCATAAGAGCGTTCAACTCCTGAAAATAGCGCACTTGCAATTGTAAATCCTGAGCGGGAGAATCCGGGAAGAGATGCAAGGCCTTGAGCAAAACCTATTATTACAGAAGATTTTATGTTGATATCTTTTTTGTTCAAGTATTTTTTATTGTACCATTCGCTCAATATTAAGAATATTCCTGTTACAATCAGTAAAACAGATGTTATTTCAGGCGTGGCTACCAATTTTTCTGATATTGGGCTAAGAGGATATGCAACAAGTACGGTAAGAAAAGTACCTATTATAATATATATTCCAAGTTTAAAATTTTTGTCGGAATAATTTTTTTGCGTGAATCCTAAATAAAAGGATTTTATTATTTCTATAATATCTTTTCTGAAAAAAATTAAAACTGCAATTAAAGTCCCGAGATGCAGCATTATATCAAAAAAAACTTCTTGGTTGATATCAACTGTGTGTGGTTGAATTTTAGCAAAATATTTATAAAAGTTAGAGGAAAAAACGAGATGCGCAGAGCTTGAAATTGGTAAAAATTCACTTAAACCTTGCACAATTCCCATAATAATTGCTTGAAAAAACTGCATTGTGTACTATTCCTCCCAATAGCTTGCACAAGATGTGGATGTTTCCCATACGGAAATTTTACAAGTCTCAGGAATTCGTTTTTTCATCTCTTCATATATATATTTTGAAAGAATTTCACTGCTGGGGCTTATTCCTTTAAACTCCGGGAGTTCATTAATATCAGAATGATCAAGATAATCAAGAACTTCTTTAAGATGTTTTTTTATAATTTTATAATCGACTAAAATATTACTCTTATTTAATTTAGTTCCGCAGACATAAGCCTCAACCAGCCAATTGTGTCCGTGCTGATTTTCGCATGCTCCATCGTAGTTAAGAAGATGGTGAGCGGCTGAAAAATACATTTGCACTTTAAGTTCAAACATAAAACCCTCCTAAAAGATTATAGCATAAACGTTTTTTTACAAAAATTATTTAGTAATTTTAGTACTCAAAAATTTAATTTAACTGCAAATTTCACTCAAACGAGACATGATTTTATCTGTAATAACTTTTATGTATTCTTTGTCAACCATTCCGTTAATTATGCAATCGGCAATTTGGTATGTGGGTCTGATGTATTGCTGAGCTGTTTCATTCACGTTTTTGAACTGTAAATCTGCGGCTTCTCCTGTCTTACCCCGAGATACGGCACGTTTATACCAACGCTCTTTTATAACATCTATAGGAGTAAATACATATACTTTAACGTCCATAATATCCCGTACTTCTTCATTTAATACGTACAGACCTTCGGTCAAGATAACTTTTGCAGGTTTTTTTATGTCGCCGTCAGGAAATGATTCGCATGTTACAAAGTCGTATCTTGGAGAGACAACAGTTTTGCCTTGTTTTAATCCCAATAGATGTTCTCTCATGAGTTTCAAATTAATAACTTCAGGGGTGTCAAAGCTGAAGCCGGTCTTAAATAAAGCATCATAGCTCCCTGCTTCTTGCAGTTCTCTCGAAGTATCCTTGTAATAGTCATCCTGACGAATAACTGTATATATACCTTCTTTTTTATCTCTTATAACAGCCGCAATTGTATTATCAACAAAAACTGTTTTTCCGGAAGCACTTTCGCCGGTAATTCCTATCAAGAAAGTTTTTTTCTTTTCTTGAACAACTTTTCTTGCAATATTCATAATAAAATTGTCAGCGACTTTCAAGAACAACGGTTGCTCTTGCTTTTTGTCTTCTTCTAAAATTTCTTTGAGGGTGTCTACAATATTGGATATGAGTTCCATATCCAGGCGGCTTGAATAAAAATTGTAATTAGTGAGTTCGAAAGTTTCCACCATAAAACACTCCTTTGACATTTTAGCGTGAACAATTTTGTTTGTGTAGCGAATGTTACAAAAAGTTTACGTATAAAGTATGGGGAAAAAGTCTAAAAATGGTAATTTTCCCTGCAAATTAAAGAGCATGCTTTAGTAAAATGATGAAAATTTTACCATTTTAATATAGCAGAGTATTCTTAGATATCTATAATTCTCATACTAAAGTTATAGTTTTGTCTTCAAAAGTGTTTTAAAAAACTATTGTAAATAAAGCACTTTAGGTTGTTTTCTACATCAAATGGAGGATTCTGCAACTAAAGTTGTAAAGTTTTAAAAATTCTTGTCGTTATAGAAGGAGTAAGGCAATTTACAATTTATTGAAAGGAAGAAAATTATGACAGGAACAGCAGCAATTACAATTAACACAAACCTTGCATCACTAACTGTACAAAAGTACTTGTCTGATGCTACAAAAGGAATGAACACGGCAATGGAAAGATTGTCAACCGGTTTCAGAATTAACTCGGCTCGTGATGATGCGGCAGGTTATTCGGTAGCCGCAGCAATGCAAGCAAAAATCAACGGTTATGACATTGTTGAAATGAACTCTCAAATGGGGTTAGACATGCTAACAACTCAAGAAGGTGTACTTGATATTATTAACGGTCACCTTCAGAGAATTCGTGACCTAACGATGCAGGCAGCCAACGGAACTTATGGTTCGGCTTCACTGAATGCATTAAAAGAAGAAGTAACACAAAGAATGGACGAAATTGACCGTTTGTGCGATATTACAGATTTTAACGGTACACATTTGTTAGACGGGTCAAGACAAACAGATATTAATCTGCAAGTAGGTTTATATTCTGACCATAGATGTGTTGTTACTATGAAGCAATTCTTATTTGAAAGTGCTAAATGTGGTGAAATTATGGGACTGGAACCTGTTAACCGTACCACACCTGCAGACGGAGGAAATATTGATACTGCTTGTACAGTAGATTCAGCAAATGCAGGAACAAACGGTTATGATTATCCGGCATATAATGCCTCCGGTACAGCTATTGCTTGGTGTAAATCACCGCTTATGGCACAATTGATAACAGATGGCAAAGCAACCCCAGTAGAAGGTGAAGCTACTATCAATGCTGATGCAAAAGACACTAACGGATTTGTAAAAACTGATATTATGTGTGAAGCAATTTATCATGATGACGGAACTGCACGTGAATTTATTGATTTTATTGATAAGGCAATTGATAATATTTCTCTAAGATGTACAACAATTGGTGCTTATATGAACAGATTGGATTCGGCTATAAATTCAACAGATGTTCAAAGAGCAAACTTAACAGAAGCAAAATCAACTATTAAAGATGCTGATGTAGCAGAAGTTTCATCTGACTATATCAAATACCAAATTTTACAACAATCAGCAGCATCACTACTTGCTACAGCAAACCAAATGCCGTCTATAGCGTTAAACTTGCTGTAAGAATTTTATCAGAATAGATCCTTTCAATAGCTCCCTGTACAAAAAGCAGGGAGTTTGCCTTATTTTGCGTTAATATTTTATGTTTGAAAATCGATTGTTTTTAGATCAACTTATTTGACTTAAAAAAATTTTTATATTAAAATCAACCTTGTTGTACGACTTCGGTATATGACAACTTAATATTCCGAGCTCCAGTGGCGGAATCGGTAGACGCGTTGGACTTAAAATCCAATCGGGGTTCACCCTCGGTGCCAGTTCAAGTCTGGCCTGGAGCAAATCTTAAAAAGACTTACAAATTTTGTGAGTCTTTTTTTAGTGCATTATCAGACTATAACCTTTCCGGACTGATTGGATGGGAGTTTTGTTGTAAGTATGCATAATTTTAGGGCGATAGAGGCAGGTTTATAGTCTTGAGATGTACCGGACTATTCTTGCACTTTTGTCCTGATTTTTGCACCATTTTGCACTGATATTTAGTCATGCTGAACTCGTTTCA
>JAFVAR010000022.1 GCA_017480425.1 bacterium
AATCAAACGGAATGTAGCATCCTTCAATAATCAAGTTTTGCTTGTTTTCTATGGCGGTTTTAATCATTTCACGCACAATCTTCCACAGATAAATCGTTAGTTCATCGTCATCTGTTACGGTTAAATCGGTTTGACTGCTACGGATTAACCCCATTTTCAGCATATCTATTGATAAAATCGGGTAATGATACTTTTCAAGCAATTTCTGTGCCAAAAGCGTTTTACCCGTATGTGATGCACCTGTTACCAATATAATCATAGTCTACTCTTTATTTTGGCTTTTTATCTGTTAAATGCTTTAATTTCCTGCTCCAGAAGGCGAAATACATTTGCTACCAAATATCCGTCAGCAATAGCGTGATTCATACGAACAGTTACAGGCATAACCAGTCTGCCGTTTTCCTCTCTGTATCTTCCCCAGTTAATAATAGGTGCAAAATACAAATGTCCATCGGGTAGTTCTATATTTAAGGCATCATAAGAAAGCCAAGATATATATGAAGCATCAAACCAATTAGGATGGCTTACCATATCAAGTCCATATTCTCTTGTTTTCTTCGCATTTTCAATATCCTGTATTGCATTGGCATAAAACTTGTTATAGTCCGCATCATATTTTGTATATACAGGACTACACGTCTCTGTATCTTCGTGGAAAACATATTGTGTCGGATTAACAATATCCCAGCAAATCAGTTCATCACTCTGCCAAAGATATCCCATTCTGTAATCTTCTCGGGAGTTCATAACTTTGGAAAGAATATAAAGGAAATTGATGTAAAATTTTGTTTCTGTCTTTTTAGAATGCGCTACAAGTTCTGTAACATCAATTCTTGCAGTCATAGAGGTTGAACACTTACAATCTTCAGAGAAATGACGAAATACACCTTTTCTGTAATACGTTTCTCTATCAATTACTTTGTAGTTCTTTTGCGTCATTAGAGTAAACCTTAAAATATAAGTTAAAAGTTGTTTCGGCTATTGTGTTCGGATTTGGTTGAATGTCTTTTTTCATTATTACCTCGCTTGTTGCGGTAATGATAGAACTTATTTGGTTAAAAAAGGCATAAATCAGCGCAAAAATTTTATAGTTTTGATTTTCGTAATTTGCGAAAAATCAATTTTACTTCCTCTGTTGGAACATATTTTTTTTCATCATTCCATAAAAATCTGTGAGAGAAAATTTTTCCACGATAAATGTAGGCGATGTTCGTGGAACTATCTCCGTGTGAAATTCGGTAGTGAATTAGCGGAAACCCCTTATAAATAAAGCCTTTGTCCCATAGTGTAATTAAATTTCCGAGGGTAATTTTATCAATAGCATAGCCGTAATACGGGCAAGCGAAGGAGTTAATTACAAATCCCGTCAGCACAAAATCGGCACAAGGTCTGTTCTCTAACCTGTGCCGATTGTTGTAAATCCATTCACAATGGCGTAAAAACCAAACTCTATCTACTGTTTTCATCTTAAATCTTCGTATTCTCCACGGCATTAGCAAGCATTTGTTCATTATGGTTAAAATACCTTTGAGTTGTTGTAATATTGCGGTGATTAACGAGTTTTTGAATAACAAATACCGAAACTCCGCTATTAACCAACTTGCTTACAAAGAGGTGTCTTCCTAAATGGCTTGCTCCAGAAATGCCAAATTTCTTATAAACGGAGCTAAACAAACGACTAATGCTTACTCGGTTATAGGGCTTATTCAATTTCTGCGAAGTAAAGAGATAAGTTTCAGGGCTTAAGTTCTCACCCCATTTATTCTGAAGATACTTCAAATAGTCGCCTAGTTCTTTCTTCATTTGGCTATTCATAAAGTATTCGCAGGCATGTTTGCCTTTGTTCTTATCATTGTTCAAGCTAATTACATCTTTTGGTTTTAATTGGTCGGTATAGCAGTCTTTGACTTGCAAATATGCAAAGTTTATTGACCGCAATCCGTTTAAGCTAAACAGAAACATCATTCTAATTTGTTCCGAGTGTTTCATTGACTTAATATAGGTCAGAATGTCCTTGATTTTCTTGTCATCTACAAATTCGCCATTAGTCATTGTCTGTCTCCTTTTGAGAGATTGCGGTTGAAAGGAAAATAAAGTCCGCAATCTCTCGGTTGCTTTTATTTGGTTGGTTTCACGATTGCTTGGTAGAAAACCGTATATCTCGGCTGATGTGTCATCGTGGCGATACCGCCCTGTAATTGCCAGCCTTGCTTGAGCTTCTCATTCACCCATTTGCAAAGTTCTTCCAAGTCAGGTGTGGCTAAAACATCATATTTCATTAGTATTCCTCCGCATACATTACGGTCATTACTTTATTGGTTAGTCTCGGATTGGAAACATCCGGTGAGAGATATAGAAATTCACGGTCATAATTATCAATCTTCCAGAATATCTTTTTGCCCTTAAAGTCAAAAGCTCCAAAGTCATGCTCATTATACGGGTCATTATTTTCATCAAAGGTATCAAAAGTCCGCACTTTGGTTATAATTTCCTTAATGTCTTCTGGGGCATTACTCCGAATACCTTGTGTTAAAACCAAAGTTCCTTGCGATAAATGCTTGCGGAAGTTGTCGTTCTGAAGAGCTATTTCATTTGTATTAGGCATCAGCGCTCTCCTTCATAATCTTTAGAACTTCTTCATCGGTAAAGTATGGATTTTCTTTGGCAAGGTCATAAGCGGTCTTGCCTTCGTTGTTGCGGATGGTATCATCAGTCTTAAGGAACAAATTCCATACAACATCCATACGAATATCGGCTTGCGGATGGGCTGCTGCAATATGAAGTGCGGTGTTACCGTCTTCATCTTGAGCATTCGGATTAGCTCCGTTGGCAAGCAAAATCTGCAAGCAGTCAAAAGAGCTGCGATGTGCTGCCATAATGTGCAAAGGTGTTTTGCCGTGTTTGTTGGCTTTATCAACCTTACCGCCACATATTAAAAACTTGGTAATTATCTCGGGATTGCAATGTTCCTTGCACACCCACATAAATGGTGTCCATCCGTGGTGATTGTATGGTAAATTTACATTTGCACCTTGTTGTAAAAGATTATCTACGCTTGAAAAATCATCATTGTGTAGTGCGTACATTAATTGCTGACGCAATGCGTCTTGAGGGTTTGGCATCTTAATTCTCCTTTTAGTCCGCTTAAAGTGGGACAAGTTGGTTTATAAATTCACTTTTGACTAGGAATGCTTGTCAGTATCTCAGGTCTGGAATGATTTAAACATGCCGGAATCGGCTTGTCAAGCATTTTTTTGATAAAAAATGCTGGTAACCGATTGATTTCAGGACATTTTCTTTTAAATTCAATAGGTTGAATCTGGAAAATTTTTTTCATAAATATTCTTATAAGGTATAAGGATTTGCTATGAAAGTGCTGATTGAAACGATTACTAGCCGCAGAGGTTATAAATTCTTTGAGAATAAAGATGAAATGGATACTTACTTGGGCAGACATTGCGGCAAAATCGCCAGTTATGAGATTTTACAGGAAGATGATGCTGCGGAAGAAACCAATGAAATGCTTCAATCCTTTATAGATGATTGTGATGTGATAGAGAAAAAACTGTTTTGGCTGTTTAGACAATATGAGCCTATAAATGAAGAATACTCCCTAAAGCTGATATATGCCTCCGGTAGAATGCACGATGCTCTGACCGCCATTAAAAAGTGCTTGAGATAACAAAAACCGCCATTGCTATAAGCAGTAAAATAGTTAATTATCTTATAAACTCAACGATTAATAAATGCTTCAATTTCTTTTTGTAGCAAA
>JAFVAR010000023.1 GCA_017480425.1 bacterium
ATAAAGCTTATTTTTTGAATAACCCGGAATCATTGAAACAGGAAGCGGCAATTTTGTCTTTTCACTTGAAAACACGATACTTCCTTCACCACAACTTGCAAATACATCAGTATAATAGTCAATGTATGCCAGATTTGAATCGGTCGGAGGGTTCTCCTCAAATAAGCTCGTATTAAAATATTTTTCTGCACGCTTTAGTTCACTTACCGTAACTTCGCTTTCATTCTTTATTCTGTTACTCACTGTTTGGCGGGTTATGCCTAAGCATTCAGCCAGCATTGACTGATTTACCGTACTGCCTAATCTGTTTGTAATAATTGATATTAATTCATCCAGTTTCATAGTTATTATATAATTATTTTCCAATCCGAAAAATATTACTTGACATTTGTATCATATCGTCTTACGATACTAACATAAGTGTAAGTTTATATCTGATATTTAATCACATATTTTCTTACTTGTCAAATTTAATTATCACAATAATTATGGGAAGAGGTACGAGCATTTATGAATTACAGATATGGTGTATCATGCAGTGAAACATTAACCCGAATTTGGACGCCTTCTGCCATTGATTGCTATGAAATCGGATGCAGATGTTCGGTTTGTAATTTAAATAAAATTTATTTTAGAAACAATCCGTTCAAGTGCAAAATGAAAGAGACTGTAATTGAACTTGTCAGAAAGTACGGAATTCCCAATATTGGAAAATATGGGAGGGTTCATGAGTAAATATATAAGTGTGAAAAATGGTAAAAGAGGCGGCAGACCAAAATCAGACAAAAATGCAAAAATCGAACTTCCGGAATTTGATTTAATTGTTTTGACTCCGGCGCAGTACGGAACACTTTTGGAAAAATACGGTTATACAATTATTTATAAAGCATTAAGCATCCTTGAGAATTGGCTTAAAACAAGTCCTAAGGCTGAAAAATACAGAGGCAAAAACAATTATGCACATTTTCGCTCTGACGGCTGGGTGCTTAATTCTGCAAAACTGTCCGAGTGATTTTATACTGCAAATCTAAAGTGTACGATATCACCATCTTGCACTATGTAGTCTTTTCCTTCAAGACGGGTAACACCTTTATCTTTACATGCCGCATATGAGCCATTTTCAACAAAATCTTTATAACTTGTGACTTCCGCTCTTATAAAGCCTTTTTCAAAATCAGTATGAATTACACCTGCTGCTTGCGGAGCTTTTGTACCGTTAGCACATGTCCAAGCACGAGTTTCTTTTTCACCGGCTGTTATAAACGTTATAAGATTTAAAAGTTCATATACAGATTTTATCATTTTATCAATACCGCTATCTGTAATTCCAAGTTCAGCTAAATATTCTTTTGCGCCGTCTTCACCCAATTCAACAAGCTCTTCTTCTATTCTTGCACAAATTATAACCGTTTGTGCTCCTTGTTTTTTTGCATATTCTTCAACTCGCTTAGTATAATCATTCCCATCTTTCAAATCAAATTCGGAAACATTTGCACAATATATTACAGGCTTAACAGACATAAGATTCAACGGTTTGATTACCTCTATCTCATCATCATTGAAATCATCTTTTAAATTAATAAAATGTCCTTCTTGTAAAAGTTCATTCAATTTTGCAAGAGCATTGTTTTCAAGAACAGCTTCTTTATCACCGCCTTTTGCCTGTTTTGAAATTCTTGCAAGACGTCTTTCTATAGAAGCAATGTCCGCAAGAGCAAGCTCGGTGTTTATAGTTTCTATATCAGAAATCGGGTCCACTTTACCTGATACGTGAATTGTATTTTCATCATCAAAACACCTGACTACCTGAATTATTGCATCAACTTCTCTTATATTATGCAAAAATTGGTTACCAAGTCCCTCTCCTTGACTTGCTCCCTTTACAAGCCCTGCAATATCAACAAATTCTATAACAGTCGGGATTATCTCTTTTGATTTACACAAACCCGCCAGAATCTTTAACCTTTCATCAGGAACAGTAACAACCCCTACGTTCGGTTCTATTGTACAAAACGGATAATTTGCACTTTGCGCATTTTTTGTAGCTGTAAGTGCATTAAATAAAGTTGATTTTCCTACATTCGGAAGTCCTACAATTCCGGCTCTAAGCATATATAAATCCTTTCAAAATACTGTCTCTTGATTTCGATTATAACATGGAAATAAATATATTGATTTTAAGTCTTTAACATTTTATAATTCTCATATCACAAGTCAGGAGAGAGCAAGTCGGGATAAATAGCCTGATTAATATAAGGAGTTTTTCATGAAAATATTATTTGCCGCCTCGGAAGTTGCCCCGTTTTCAAAAGCAGGAGGGCTGTCAGATGTTGTGGGCAGCCTGCCTAAGTGGTTAGAAAAAGATGCCGAAATTGCAATATTTACCCCTTTGCATGGTTCAATAGATTATAACAAATGGGGACTAAAAGAACTAGAAAATTCTGACATGTGGATTAGTTTTTCATCCCAACCGCAAAAATTCAAACTCCATATGACAAAACTACCCGGAACTAATATAAATGTATTTTTTGTTCAAAATGACTGGTATTTTTCTTGTTTTCAGGAAGTTTACCCAAGATGGCTAGACCCGAGATACGAGCACGAAAGATATGTCGCATTTTCCCTAGCGACATTAGAATATGCAAAACAGTTAAATTTCAGAGCAAATATTATTCACTCAAATGACTGGCATACTGCGATGATTCCTTTGTATATCAAGGCAAACTACAAGTATGATGAATTTTGGTCCGGAGTAAATAACGGAGCAGGCGTTAAAAATGTGTTTGAAATCCATAATCTTGCATACCAAGGAGTTTGGTTCGAGGATATATTGGATTTTGCCAACATGAGAAAAGATATTGTATACAATGAATGGGGCTGCGAACACTACGGACGAGTGAACTGGATGAAGGGTGCAATTAATTATTCCGACAAAATAGTTACAGTTTCACCAAATTATGCAAAAGAAATCCTTACCGGTGAATATGGAGAAGGGATGGATTATACGCTTAGAGGACACACTGACAAATTAGTCGGAATTGTTAACGGAATAGATTATGAAACATTTAACCCGAAAACAGATAAAACCATTATAAAGAATTATGACTCATCTTCACTTAAGAACAAAGAGGAATGCAAAAAGAAAATATTGGAATATTTCGGACTTGAATACAAAAAAGACAGACCTTTAATTGCACTAATTTCAAGACTTGTTGAACAAAAAGGATTAGACTTAATAAGACAAGTGGAAAATGATTTAAAGAATATTGAAGCTGATTTTATATTCTTAGGCTCCGGAGACAAGTCATACGAAAATTTATTTATATGGCTTTCAAACAATACACCTAATATCAGAACTTATGTAGGATATAAAGGAGAACTTGCTAATCAGATTTATGCAGGCAGTGATTTCTTTTTGATGCCTTCTAAGTTTGAACCTTGCGGATTATCACAACTTATTGCAATGAGATATGGTTCACTTCCTATCGTAAGAGCAACAGGCGGACTTGAAGATACAGTTACCGGATATCCTCTAAATGACTCAAACGGATTCAAGTTTTGGGGATATGACGGATATGCAATGAAAGATGCAATAAGCTGTGCAATAAATATCTATAAAGACAAATATACATTTTATGCAATGAGAAATTCCGCAATGAAAGCTGATTTCAGCTGGAAACAGAGCGCAGAAAAATATCTTGCAATGTACAAAGAACTTGTCCGATAAGTAAACTTTTGTAACATAATTTCTTGAATTAAAGGCATATTTACAGTATTTTAAAGTTAAAACTTTTCCCTCTCCGGAAAGCGGAAGCGGAAGGCGGGGAGGGCAGATTTTCAAACAGAAAGCATAAGCTCGATGTTTAGAAATTCGGATTGGGTATAACAGTAAAAAATTAGGGAAGAGAAAACATGGATTTTACAACATTGACCATAGATGTATTAAAGGCATTGTCTATTGTAGGCGGCTACGGTATTGGAATTATATTACTAACAATCATTGTCAGAGCAGCAATGTGGCCATTGGGAGTCTCTCAACAACGTTCAATGAGAACAATGCAGCTTTTGCAGCCACGTATGAAAGCTATACAGGAACGTTACAAAAGCAACCCTCAGGTTATGCAGCAAAAAATGATGGAATTCTACAAAGAACACAAGTTTAATCCAATGGCAGGATGCTTCCCGCTTCTGATTCAGATGCCGATTTTTATATTATTATATTCAACATTGATGAGTCCGCAATTTATTCAAATGGCAGGAGATTCTCAATTTTTATTTATAAAAAGATTAGACGCTACAATGAAAACTTCTGCAGGAATTTCAAACGACGGAACTTTTGGAGTTTCAAAATATGACTCTTTTATGACAGGAAAGACAGCAAAAGTTTATCTAAAAGGAATTGATGAACCGCTGGAAAATGTAAAAATTGAAAGACCGAATAAAGCAGTAGAAGTACAAGGGCAATTGATGCCGGGAGAACCGATTGATTTTAAAGTAAGCTTAGATAGCTTAAATTTAAAATTCAGCCAGCTCGACCAAATTGAAAAAGCTGAAATTTCAATTACTGACATAAACACAAAGGAAGTTGAAAATATGACTTTTGACCGTAAAGATGGTTTACTTGTAAGTACAATTCCGTCAAAAGAAGTCAAAGTTTCATTCCACTGGGATGTTTTTGCATTGCTTATCTTGTTTATGGTAACAATGGTTCTTTCTCAAAAAGCAATGATGGCAATGAACAAAAATGCAAACCAAGACCCTGCACAGGCAGCTATGCAAAAGTCTATGAATACTTTTATGCCGCTTATGCTAGGATTTACTTTCTTCATTATTCCGATTCCGGCAGGCGTTTTGTTATATTTGGTTTCAAGTAACGTATTCCAAGTCATTCAAACCATAATTATAAACAAGCAGCTTGAAGCAGAAGATGCAGCTAATGAAAACAAAGTAAGTGATGCAGATGTTGCAAACGCAAAACAAATAAGCGAAAAAGAATAGGCCTAAATTAATGCTTTTATCAGAATTTGATTATACACTGCCGGAAGAATTAATAGCACAAACTCCTGCTGATAAGCGAGAGAATTCTCGTATGATGCATTTAGATGTAAATAATAAGCTAATTGAACATAAGCATTTTTATGACATTGTTGATTTGCTGGATGATAATCATATTCTGATTTTGAATAATACAAAAGTAATCCCTGCTCGTTTATATGGACATAAAGACACCGGTGCCAGAATAGAAGTTTTTTTATTAAAAGAACACGAGAATAAAGAGTGGGAAGTTTTAATCAAACCCTCCAAACGAGTTAAAGAAGGCACTGTTGTAAAAATAGCGAATGAGCTTTCTGTTGAAGTTATTCAACCGCTCCCTGACGACGGAAAATGGCTCGTCAAAATGATCTACAAAGGCAATATTCTTGATATTCTGCATAGAGTAGGAAATATCCCTCTTCCGCCATATATAGAACGCAAAATGACAAGCGACGAACTTAAGAATCTTGATTTTGAACGATATCAAACGGTTTATGCACGTGAAGAAGGTTCTGTTGCTGCTCCTACTGCGGGACTGCATTTTACACAAGAAATTTTGAAAAAACTATCCGATAAAGGTGTTGATATCGGATATGTTACTTTAAATGTCGGCATCGGGACATTCCGTCCTGTAAAGTGCGAAAATATTCTTGACCATAAAATGGATTCCGAAACATTTGAGATTCCTCAAGAAACTGCAGATTTAATAAATAAGGCAAAAGCACAAGGTAAGAAAGTTGTTGCAGTCGGAACAACCACTGTAAGAACTTTAGAAACGGCTTTTCAACAATTCGGAGAAATAAAAGCTTGTAAATCTGCTTCCGAACTTTTCATTTACCCACCATATGAGTTCAAAGTTATTGATAAACTCATAACAAATTTTCACCTCCCAAAATCAACACTTTTGATGTTAGTTAGTGCCCTAGCAGGAAAAGATTTTATATTTAAAGCTTATGGAGAAGCCATAAAAAACAAATACCGTTTCTATAGCTACGGCGATTGTATGTTTATTGATTAGGGGTAAATATAAAATTACTCAACTTATAAAATTTTTAAAAATTTATATTCCGTTTTCTTGTTTTATAAAACAATATAAGTGATAAAAACAACCTGTACTATTTTTTTGTTTTATAATATTTATAGTGAGGTATAAATATGTTAGACATTAAATTAATAAGAGAGAATCCTGAAAAGATTAACGAACTCTTAAAGAGAAGAAATCCTGAATTATCAATAGATAAGATTTTAGAGATAGATGCCGAGAGAAGAAAAATTCAAACTCAAGCCGATGAGCTTCGTGCAAAACGTAAGAATGAATCACAAAAAATCGGCATGATGAAAAAGAACGGTGAAAACACTGATGCACTTCAAGAAGAAATCAGAGCATTAGGTGACGAAGTTAAGGAATTGGAAGAAAAACAAATAGAGCTTGATAATGCCCAAAGAGATTTGCTTCTCCATACTCCGAACATTCCTGATGAGACTACTCCTATCGGACAATCAGAAGATGATAACCCGACAATTAAAACTTGGGGAGAACCAACAAAGTTCGATTTTGAGCCAAAAGCTCACTGGGACTTATGTGAAGAAAAGAATATTGTTGACTTTGAACGTGGTGTTAAGCTTTCTCAATCAAGATTCACACTATACAGAGGTAAAGGTGCTCGTTTAGAAAGAGCTATTATTCAATTTTTCTTAGATTTGCATACAGAAAAACACGGTTATGAAGAAATTTTACCTCCGTTCATGGCAAATGCTGCAACTATGACAGGAACAGGACAACTGCCTAAATTTGCGGAAGACATGTATAAATGCGTTGATGAAGATTTATATTTAATTCCAACGGCAGAAGTACCGGTTACAAATATATACTCCGGCGAAATATTGAGCGAAGAAGATTTACCAAAATATATGACTGCATATACTCCATGTTTCCGCCGCGAAGCAGGTTCAGCCGGGAAAGATACAAGAGGCTTAATTCGGGTTCACCAATTCAATAAAGTTGAGATGGTTAAATTAACTACTCCTGAATCAAGTAAAGACGAACACGAAAAACTTACTCAAAATGCTGAAAAATGTTTGGAACTTCTCGGACTTCCATACAGAAGGGTTGCACTTTGCACTGCTGATATAGGTTTTAGCGCTAACAAGTGTTACGATTTAGAAGTTTGGCTACCTTCATATAATACTTATAAAGAAATTTCAAGTTGTTCAAATTTTGGTGACTATCAGGCACGTAGAGCAAATATACGTTACAGAGATAAAGAAGGCAAACTCAGATTTGTTCACACATTAAACGGTTCAGGTCTGGCAGTCGGAAGAACGTTTGCTGCAATTGTTGAAAACTTCCAGCAAGAAGACGGAACAATAATAATACCTGAAGTTTTAAGAAAATACACAGGATTTGACAAAATATAGCAAAAAAAAAGACATCAAACGATGTCTTTTTTTTGAACAATTAAAATATAACCAATTAAATTTTTGTACGCTTTAATAACAAAGATATAGCGGATAATGTTTGACCACTCGGGATTTTGCCAAATTCGCTTATGCTTTTGAACCATTTCATAATATGTTTAAGCGGTACAAAATGCCAACCTCTCGTTACACCTCCGTCTGTAACAGCTTTTTGTGAAGGCTTAATAGAATCAATAATTGCTTTAAAAAAGAACGTAGATTCATCTGTTAAACCCGGAGAAGTCATTATCGGAGTTATTGATTTCTTTCCGTCAAGCATAACAATGGGTGATAAGCTTTCTACTTTTTTAGCCGTCAATCCGGTTTCTTCCGAAAGTTCTCTTACCGCACTGCTTAATGCACTTTCGGATTTAAAAGCTTCTTCATCACCAATAATACCTGCAGGAAACGCCAGTACTCTTGCTTCTTGTCCACGTCTTGCTATATCTATGGGACGAGCTTCTTCCTGAATTATTAACCATCTTCTTCCCCCTTTATCCGTGTATATTGGGGTAATCATAGTGACATTCTTTGATGCTTCAACTGAGCCTCTGCTTGCCATCGTATACTTAACTTCATTGCCCTCGCTATCAGTTGCAGACATACCATACCTTCTTATAAATTTATCAAAATCTGATTTACCATCTACTTTCCAAGCAGGTACTGGTGCAGCATCCGATTTTATAAACAAGCTTCCGTTGGTTCCTCTTTCTATTGGGGCATTTTGTCCGTATGCTTGTCTTAATGTATATTCCATCCGTCTCTGTGCAATTCTGTCAATAATATTCATTCTAACTCCTTTAATTATGTATTAATTTGATGAAAAATCGTAAAATTTTTTTTTGCTACTCCAATAAATATAAATATTTTATTTTTTGAAAAAATTAATGTATAATTTCTATATAAAGGGGGTGCTTTTGAATATAAAAAAACAAAATTTCATTTATATCACGCTCAGCCTTTTACTACTTTCTCAAACTGCATATGCAGATGACACACTTGCCGCTACTGCGGAACAAACAAGCACTGTATCAGAAACAAACGCTGCAGTTGTACAAACAACAAATCCATCTAAAAAGTCATGGTTCAAATTCAATAAAAATGCAGTAAAGCTAAAGAATAACAAAAAAAGCAAAAAGAATAAAGTAGAGGAAGTTAAACTGCCTCCGGTAATTCAAGGCAGACCCAAAATTCCTTTTAGTCAAATGTCTGTAATGAGTATAGACGATTGTGTTTCGTATGCTTTGGCTCACAATCCGTCTTTAATGGTTTCAGAAGAAAGAATTAATGCCGCTGAATCAGGTATCGGTCAAGCTCGTTCCAGTTATGCACCAAGATTTTCTGCAGGACTAAATTATAATTTTAATCATAACGAAGGTACAAGAGTTATGAATTCTCATGAAAATTCAGCCGGTGTAAGTGTTGGAATTTCTGAAATGATTTGGGATTTTGGAAGAACAACCGCAAGAATAAATATGGCAAAATATGATACCCTGTCTGCTGAATACGACCACGGATATGAAACCTTAAACATAATATACCAAGTCAGAATTAATTATCATAAAGTTTTAGCAGCACTTGCAAACTTAGATATTTTTGAACAAAACGTCAGAATTCAAACTTTAAACTTCGAAAGAACAAAGGCCATGTTTGATGAAGGCTTAAAATCAAAGATAGACGTAGTTAATGCGGAAGTAAACCTTGCTGATGCCAAAATTCAGCTTGTAGACGGACAGAACAACCTTCTTAACGCAATTATTGCACTCCAGAATTCAATGTATTATACGGAAGATAAGCCTTTTGTCGTTAAGAATACAGAAAGTTTCGGTTTTTTAAAAGCTGATTATAAAAAGAAAATAGAAAATGCAAACAACCAGAATCAGCCCAAACCGACATTAAAACGGGATGAAGATGGTCTTATAACACTTTCTTCAGGCATTGAACACAATGATATAATTCAGGATTATGTATTTAAGCCAATGGAATTAACAAAACAAGAAGCGGTTAATAAAGCTTTAGAATTAAGACCGGATTTAAAGTCTAATGAAATTCTTGTAATGGTTCAAGAAGAAGCTCTAAAAGCAATAAGACGCACATACGCTCCTGAACTTACCGGAAACGTATCATGGTCATATCAAAAAAATGAACATACCTACACAAGCCCGCTGCAAGCCGGAGCAAGTCTTGGCTTAGGTTCCGTTAATCCATACGGAATACATTACCAAATTAAAGAAGGAGAGAGCTACTTAAATATTGCAAAACACAACGTTAATCTTGCAAAATCCGATATATATTGGGAAGTTCAAAATAATTACATAAACATGCGCCAATTGGAAAGGAAAATACCTATTTTGAATACAAAAGTTAAAGCATCTTTAGAAAATTTTGAACTTGCAGACGGCAGGTACAGTGTAGGTTTGAACAATTATGTAGAACTACAGGATGCACTTGCAAGCTATAACAATTCACAACTGAATTTTGTAGAAGCAGTGTTTAACTATAATGTAGCACGAGAAACTCTTTTAAAATCAATGGGAATTGGACTTGAAGAAAAAGAATCAAGAATAAAAAGGATTCCTAAAGCAGGAAAAGAAATTATAAATAAAAAAACATCTCAAAATAATACTAACATATAGATTAGGGGGATAAATGCAAAAGAAATATATTGTAATATTAATAGTAGTACTATTATCATTTGCAGTAATACTGCTACATAATAAAAAGAGTGCAGAAAAATATATTACCAGAGATATTTCAAAAGGTACTATTACTCAATATGTTGAAGCCTCAGGAACAATAAAGCCGATAAACACAATAGCAGTTGGTACCCAGGTTTCCGGAACAGTAGCTAAAATTTATGTCGATTACAATTCTCAAGTAAAGGCAGGTCAGCTGCTTGCAGAACTCGATCCAAGTCTTTTTCAGGCAAATGTTGATCAATCTACCGCAAAATTAAGCAATGCACAAGCATCATTAGCCAAAGCTCAAGCTGCTCTTGCTTACAAAAAAAATAATTACCAAAGATACCAGCATTTGTATCAAAAAAATTACGTTTCAAGAGATGATGTTGAACTTGCTCGTTCCAATTATTTAGCAGCAGAAGCTGATTTGGCAGCGGCAAGAGCTGAGGTCAGTGCTTCACAAGCAAGCTTAAACAACAATTTAACAAATTTGGGATATTCAAAGATTACATCTCCTGTTGACGGAACAGTAATTTCAAGAGCTGTAGATGTTGGGCAAACTGTTGCAGCAAGCTTCAACACCCCAACTCTTTTTGAAGTTGCCAAAGATTTAACGCAAATGCAAATTGAAACAAGTGTATCAGAAGCAGATATCGGAAAAATAAAAGTCGGACAAAAGGCTGAATATACTCTTGACGGATATCAAGACAAAATATTTGAAGGAACTGTTACACAAGTTCGCCTGGCTTCCACTACAACAAATAACGTTGTAACTTATACTGTTATAGTTTCTGTTGATAACTCTGACGGATTTGCAATTCCAGGAATGAGCGCAAATGTATCAATTATTACCGGACAGGTAAAAGATGTACTGTGCGTAGAAAATAAGGCACTCAAATTTACACCTTCCGATAACACCCAAAAATATGAAAATCAGGGCATTTGGATTATGACAAAAACAGGACCTCAAAGGTATGATGTAGAATTGGGACTATCTGACGATAATAAAACTCAAATAATTTCAGATAAAATAAAAGAAAAAGACAAAGTTATTGTAGGTTCTACAGGCGGTAAGAAGAATTCAAAAAAAACTAACTCCGGAATGAGAAGACCTCCAATGTAGGTATAAACGGGTAAGCCATTGAATAAACGAAGGGACGATAATCATTAAATGTCATTAATAACAGTAAAACACGCAAAAAAAATGTATAAAATGGGAGATGAAGAATTTTTCGCCCTAAATGACGTTTCTTTTTCTATTGAAGAAGGCGAGTTCGTTGCCATAATGGGAACCTCCGGCTCAGGAAAATCCACTTGCATGAATATGCTCGGGACATTGGATAAACCGACAAGCGGCGAGTATTATTTAGATGGCGCCGACGTTTTTTCAATGACACCTGATGAGCTTTCCGATATAAGAAACAACAAAATAGGATTTGTTTTTCAAGGATTTAACTTAATATCGAGAACCTCTGCTATAGATAACGTTTGTATGCCAATGATTTACAAAGGCATCCCTGAAAGCGAAAGATACAAACGTGCAAGAGAAGCCCTAAAAATAGTGGGATTAGAAAACAAAGAAAATAACATGCCATCTCAAATGTCAGGCGGTCAGCAGCAGAGAGTAGCAATTGCAAGAGCAATCGTTAATGATGCACCATTAATTTTAGCAGATGAACCTACCGGTAATTTGGATACTAAAACAAGTATTGACGTTATGGAATTTTTTGTAAATTTAAATCAAAAATTCGGTAAAACAGTTGTGCTTGTAACTCACGAACCTGATATTGCAGAATACACAAAACGCATACTCAAGTTTAAGGACGGACAAATCGTGTCAGATTTACCAAAAGAAGAATGGATTAAGCAAAGGAATCGAGAAACATAAGAGTAAAGTATTAAAGGAGTAATTAATTGATAGATTTTAAATCAACACTATCCATTGCATTAAAGTCATTAGAAGTTAACAAAATGCGCTCTGCACTAACTTCTCTCGGTATAATTATTGGAGTGGGAGCTGTTATCGTAATGCTTGCAATCGGTTCCGGCGCAAATAAACAAGTTCAAGAAAATATGGAGTCTATGGGTTCTAATATTCTAACAATTCGTTCGGCCACTGCTAAATCCGGCGGTGTATCTATGGGAATGGGTTCAAAGCCCACTCTAAGCGTTAAAGATGCCGAAGCAATAAGCCGTAATGCCAGAGGGGTTGATGCTGTTGCACCAATTATGAGTTCCTCTAAACAAGCCATGTACGGAAATCAAAACTGGCAAACCTCTGTTTATGGAATTACCACACCATATTTGTATGTAAAAAATTATGAAATCAAAGACGGACGAGCATTTACTAAAGATGATGATAATAATGCAGCAAAAGTTGCAATCATAGGCTCAACCGTTGAAACTGAGCTTTTTGGTGATATAAATTCCTTAGGAAAAACTATAAGAATCGGAAATATACCGTTTAAAGTTATAGGAACGCTTGTATCGAAAGGCACTGTCGGACCGATGGATCAGGATGATTTAATTTTTATACCATTAACAACAGCGCAAAGAAAAGTATTCGGAACAGATTTTCCGGGCTCGGTCAACCAAATAATAGCAAAAGCAGATTCTCTTGAAAGCGCAAACATCGCACAAAGCGACATTGAAGAAATCTTGCGCACCAGACATAATCTTGGAAAAATGCAAGAAAATGATTTTGAAATAAGAAACAGCGCAGAATTTCAAGAAAAAATGAAATCAACAGTAAGAACATTTGCCATACTTCTGGCATCTATCGCTTCAGTTTCACTTGTTGTAGGCGGAATCGGAATTATGAATATTATGCTCGTATCAGTTACCGAAAGAACAAAAGAAATTGGTATAAGAATGGCAATTGGAGCAAGGGCAGGAGATATAAGAATGCAATTTCTTATAGAAGCTCTGGTTCTGTCTTTGATTGGAGGACTTATAGGTATTGTTGCCGGCATCACAATTGCCCTTTTGGTTGGTAAACTTTTTGGAACTGCGGTTGTCATAACAATTTCTCCCATACTAATGTCATTTGGTTTTTCCGGCCTTGTCGGAATCGGTTTCGGATATTATCCGGCTTACAAAGCTTCTCTTTTAAATCCTATTGATGCTCTGAGATATGAATAATACTATACAAATTTTTATTTAAACCACACTCCTGAAATGCAGAACATAAGTGTACTTTAGCTGATTGAATTAATTAAATTGTTAACTTTTGTAACTAATTAAAACTAAAAAAAGCAATTATTTCTTATTTAAATACTTTATATATACATCAGGTATTTTAATAAGGAGAAAGTAGTATGGCATCAACATTAAATGTAGTAAATACTAATACAACTGATGGCAGAAAGCAAGATTTCAATGTTAAAGTTGGTAATAGAATGAAATTAGATATTTATCAGGACGGTAATTGTGTTTGGAAAGTAGATACAGAGAGGTATTATCCAATAAAGAACAAACAAGGTGCGCAAAGCAGTATTAATTTAAGACCAAATCGCTATAATGCTTTTAAAGCACTTGCCGGTTTAGACGGTAATGTATCAGATTTGTCCGAAAAAGACTTGGCAAATGCTGCTAAATTAAAAGGAAAACATGGAATTAAAAATGTTACAGTAAAAAATGGCGGAATCGCAGAAATCGAATTCAGTGACAATACAACTATGCTTTTTGATATAGAAACAAATGCGGAAAAAAATGAAAGATTACAAAAAGAAAAAGCAGAGCAAGCTGCAAAAGAAAATAAAACTGCTAAACCGAAAGAAAAAAGTTGGACAGACAAAATCCTGAATGGTATTGGAGAATTTATTGATACTATTTGGGGTAACAATATATAGTATTAAAAGATAAGTAATATTTTATACTCTCAAAAAAGCGGAGAACCTTGTGTTTCTCCGCTTTTTTAATTTATACATTTTTTAAATTTATTATTCCATAAGAGTTGTCATTAATATTGGTTCATCATCTGTAGCTAGAACAGTGTGTTCAAAATGAGCTGAAGGTTTGCGGTCTTTTGTTACAACACCCCAGTTGTCATCTTCCACAAATACATCGTCACATCCGAGATTTAACATCGGTTCAATTGCGATTACATACCCTTGTTTAATGAGAGTTTTGTCTCCTACGCTATAGTTAAACAGGAACGGGTCTTCGTGCATTTCATGTCCAACTCCGTGCCCGCCATACTGCCTGACTATACCAAGTTTGTAACTGTTTGCAACAGCTTCTACCGCACTAGAGATGTCATCAAGAACATTTCCTGCTCTCATTTGTTTAATACCTGCAAAAAGTGCTTCTTCTGTTGCTTTCATAAGCATTTGTTTTTCTTCGGAAATTTTTCCTACGGCATATGACCATGCGCTGTCGCCTACCATACCACCATAAGTTGCTCCAACATCTATTGCGATAATATCACCTTCTTTGAGAATTTCGTTATCATTAGGAATTCCGTGAACAACTTTTTCATTTATTGATGTACATATGCATCCCGGGAAACCGTTGTATCCTAAAAATGTCGGAATTGCTTTATTTTCTTTAATTACTTTCATTGCAATATTGTCAAGTTCTTTTGTTGAAATTCCGGGTTCAACAACTTCTCTCATTTTTTTGTGGACAAGTGCCACAATATGCCCGGCATGTCTCATTCTCTTAATTTCATCACGAGATTTTCTGTTAATCATAAATTTATACCTCTTTGTCCTGATTGTAGCACAAAAATTTGAGCAGGTTTATTTATTCGATATGTTGGTTAAATAAAACATATTTCCCTGCTTGACATTAGAAATTGATTTGGTACTATAATACTTGTGACTAGCCCCCATCGTCTAGAGGCCTAGGACAACACCCTTTCACGGTGTAGACAGCGATTCGAATTCGCTTGGGGGTACCATTTATAAAATTTGAGGCGAAAGCCTCTTTTTTATTGCCTTTGAACTGTTCGAATGTAATGGAATTTTACCCTAACCCATTTTGAAGTAATAAACCTGAACATGCCGATTTGACAAGCTTTTACCCATGTTCGAATAAGTTATTCAAAATTATCCATTTTTCATGATAGTATTAAGAAAAAGGAGTGGATATGAAAAAGTATATAGCAATTTTATTAATTATGATTTTAATTCAGCCTATAACTTTTGCTGCAGGTATGAAAAGTACAATGAATAAAGTTATGGATAGTTGGATAGGTGAAAATATAGATACAGTTATTAACTCATGGGGATATCCTTCAAGTGAGAAGGAAATCGCAGGTAAAAAATTATATTATTGGACCAAGAGTTCTTATGTCATAACTAGCAACCAGTATGGTGTTTATGGTGGAGAATCAACATGCAATAGAATATTAGAAGTCGATAAGAATAACACGGTTGTTAAATGGCAATGGGAAGGAAATAGTTGCCCTTCTACATATATTTTCTCTGGGAAAAAATTAGTTAATCCTAATAATAATCCATGGAAAAAGAAATCTGAATTATAGGAGATAGTAATATGTTAAAGAACATACTTATATTCGTAGCTGGCATGGTTACAATGTTTATCATAATGATATTATTAGGAGTTGCAGTTAATTCTTCTAATGACAATGGCTATCCAGGATTAACAATATTTGAAGAAGAAGGCAAGTGTACTAGTGCAAGACAAATAAAGATTATGCAGACTCTTGAACCTAATATGGCACTTGCACATGCAAAAACTCAGCCTAATGCAATATATGATCCTAATGAAATACTAGTATTGTTGTTAGGTGATGAAAAAGCTAATTATTATGATGAACAGAAAATCAATATACCTAAAGGAATGTGTGCTAGACAAGTTGGAACATATCAATATCAATCAAGAGAATTGGGTATGAAAACCGTGCCTGTGGTAACAATAAAGTAATCAGAGAAAGATAAATATTAAACAAAGTTTTTAATTAATGAAATTATTAGACTAATATTTGGGTCATAATTTAAAATTGATAACTCCAAAATCTTCTGAGCTATTGTTCTCTGAGCGTACGGTTCGGGGTACCATATAAAAAAAGAACACCATTAAGGTGTTCTTTTTTTATATGAAAAGACACATGAAATTTTATTTTAAAGTCAATTCTTATTTTTGTACTTTGCTCAAATATAAAAATGTGTTATAATACATACGTTATGTACTTTTAAAGGGGAGTTTTTATGGGAATTATAGCAAGACATTTATTTCCGTTTTTTGACGGTATGGTTATATTACTTATGTCGATGTTTGTATTTGGAAACTTTACTGTTTCAAAAAAGGTGTTGGCGATTGTCATGATTTGGACTTTGATAGTCAATCTGTCAGCTTTATTTGCAAAGAAGTTTTATAAACCTGAAATGTTTAAATTAAGAGATACTTATACATTGTTTGAGGCTCTAGCCGTATCTGCAGGCATTTCAGCATTAATTTCGTTAATAATCGGGAACGGTGCTATTACATATTTATTAATAACACTTTGTGCTATCGGGATTTTTATCGGAATTGTTTCTTTGAGAATAGTTTATTTTCTTTTCAAAAAAATATTCAGAGCTCAGAAGAATGTTCTTATTGTCGGTGCAGGTCAAGACGGAAAACTTATAGCGGAAGAAATTCAACAAAGACCGGAATTGGGATTGAATGTAGTCGGATTTTTAGATGACAACATGAATAACATCGAGGACGAAGATTCAACAATTCCTATTTTAGGTTTAACTTGTGATTCTGAAGCAGTAATTAAAGATAACAATGTAAAAGTTGTAATTATAGCTGTTAAATCGAGAATGAACTCTGATATTTTGACAGACTTGGTAAAAGGTATTCCTCTGGGCGTAAAAGTTTGGAGGATGTACAGATTTTATGAAAAAATTACTCATAAATTTCTTGTTTCAAAAATGTCTGTAAATTGGTTATTCTACGATTGCGTAAGAAAAAAAGCCTTGCTCTATGCTTATTTAAAACGGATTTGTGATATTCTTTCGTCAATTGCGATAATGATAATAACTTTGCCTCTGTCGCTAATTGCCGCTATTGGTATAAAGTTGTCAGACTTTGGTCCTATATTCTTTACTCAAATAAGAATCGGAAAGTTTGGAAAGCCGTTCAAATTGATTAAGTTCAGAACGATGTATCAAGATAAGGTAGAAGATGATTATGATGAAGACTTAACAGAATTTGTTGCAGACGATAAAAGAATAATTCCTTTTTGTAAAATTCTCAGAAAACTTCACATAGACGAACTTCCTATGATGTTGAATGTTTTAAAAGGTGATATGAGTATAGTTGGTCCAAGACCTGTCAGAGAAGAAGTTTATGACGAAAATAAACAAACGGTTCCGTTCTGGGAATGCAGGAATTGGGTGCGCCCAGGATGGTGCGGATGGCAGCAGGTTAATACGAATGAACCAACAGCGGAAGAGAGAACCGGTTATGATTTATATTATATAAAACACCGTCATATTTGGTGGGAATTTGCAATATTCTTAAGATTTGTAGGCAGAATTCTCGTCGGAAAAGGCAGGGGAAAATAGGGGTTAATATTAATAAATAAAAGAAAAGCCGGCTCGGAAAAATATCCACCGGCTTTTTCAATAGTCTATTTAACCAAATACTCCTATATTATTTAATTACAGTAAAGAATTTAAATTCTGAAGGCATAAGCTTGCCAAATGAAAGAGAATTTGTTGCAGCAACAAATTTTTCTTCCAAATAGTCAACACCATCAAACCTAAATTCTGAAACTATTGAATAGTCACAAGAAAGCTCAATTGTTTTATCAAATACTTCTTTGCCTTCTCGTATTTCAGTCTTGGAATCATCGGTAAATTTTTCTGTAGGTGCCTGATAGTTCGCAACTACTAAAATAGAATTTTTCAGCCCTTCTTTTTGTATTTGCCATACAACAAATCCATCATCATCCTGTCTTATTATATGGGCCTCTCCATCCGTTATAACAGGAGTATTTTTTACAAATCTGTCTAAAGCATCAAATTTTGAAAAGAAATCATAATTTTTTTCACGTTTCATAGAAACTTCATTTCCGATTACGTATTCCATACCTGTTTTTGTAAAGGATTCATCTCCGTCAATGTACATAACAGGTCTTTGAGCATTTCTTCCTCCGGGCAGGAATTTATATTTAAACCATTTGAACAAAGCACCTTGCTCACCGAGTTGTCCCGGATATCTGTCAATTGCTTCAAATTCGCCATCTTGATTGTTATACGTTTTCAAAATTGAAAGCGGAGTAGACTTAGTTGATGAAGAATTGTAGTTTGCAAGATATAAGTTATCATCAGCAATGCTCTCAGGTGTTTTATAACTTTGTGAAACAATATCATTTCCCCAAAGAACGTCAAAATTCATATCTTCGTGATATTCTTTGTAGTAATTATCCCATAACATATATTCCGCTAAAACTGCAAAATAAGGTATCTTTTCCTTCATAGCACTGTTTAGCATTCCCAAAACTTTTCTCGGAGCTCGGTAACTTATAGGTATCCCGTTGTCTTCTGAAACTTCATCAACTATATGGTCAATATGATCAACTCTGAATCCGTCAAAATTAAATTCTTCTTGAAGGTTTTTCATATAATCAATAAAGAATTTAATTACATCATTGTTGTATTTCCCGTTTTCAAGGTTTACAAAATAATATGGCGTTTGACAATCCAAGTTTGCAAGCTCTGTTACATCTTCTCCGTTAAATTTGTAGTGCTTAAATGTCGGATATGATGCCCCTTCACTCATTTTATTGAAAATAGGAACTCCTGCAGAGCACCAAGCACCACCCGGGGCAGGCCACATACCTTCAGAAATTAAAGCTTGTATTATTTCTCCTTGATTTAGAATTTCATCTTCCGATAATTTTTTGCCTTTAAAATTCCCGGCAATTTTGTTAATTATAGCTTTAGCTTTTTTATGCAATTTTTCCTGAATACTTCTTTCCAACATAGAATTAGACAGGAATATTTTTGTATCTTTTAATAGATTATCTATTTCATTAAAAATCTCTTGGTAATGAGCAGTAAGCTCACCGCATCCCTCTCCTTTAAGATCTTTTTTATATATTCCGCTTACTATATTTAAATCATCCTGTGAATACTTATCGCTAAGAGCTGCTACTGCGTCTTCGACATGCTTTGACAGTTCATCTATTAATGCATTTGTATCAAACCATCTTGCACAATCAGGATTTGCAAGTACAACCTTTGAGAATCTGCCCGTTTGAGGAAGTATGTCATAGATTACCGGATGCCCCGCAAGTTGTGCCATCCTGATAAACATTTTCACCTGCTCATCCGCATTCAGTCCTGTTTTATTCAAAATATTCTTATCTTCCAGTGCGCTGCTGACGTTACTTGCAGTCGGAAGATATGCACATCCGAATTCTCTGGGATGGAATGGGATCAAGTACATTGTTGTTCCGAAAATATTATTTTCCAAGTTCCCCGTAGGTAAAATTAATAACTGTCTTAACCAATCCATAAATTTTCCGCAATCGGATGAATTATTTCCGTTTCCAAGTCCTGCCAGATTTGTAAGCTTTATATCATGTCCTTCTTTTTGAAGCCATGAAGAATCTTTTACATTATTTCTTGCAAGAACGCTTGTTTTTGTAAAATTGAAACTTCCGTTTTTAAAAACTCCGTTTGCTTCCCATTTTGATTCAAGTGCAAATAAAACTTCCGCATCAGTCAATTCTTCTAACGCTTTTATTTGGGGATACGGCAAATATCCGAATCTTGTCATTTGAGATTTTAAATATTCTTTTCTCTCTTCGCTTATTAATTCAAAAGGGTACATTTCACGCAACTTTGAATAGAAAGAATTTAAAGCATCAGTTGTATTTTCCGTTTCTTTCTTGAATAAAAACTCTAGCATAGGGTCTCCTTATCTGTATAGTTATTTGTGATTGTATGGATTTGTATAAAAATAATATCATGCATATATATATAATACAAATGTGTATGAACTTTTATTAAGATAATTTTTGGGCTTTAATCTTTTGAGTAATTTACATTTAAGCCTATTATTGATATTATATATTTATAAAATAATGAATCAGACTTTAAAGAAAATTATAATTTTAATTTTGGGGTTTTATATATTTTGGGTACTGGGTGTACCTGCTATTTTTTCACGAGTGCTCCCTGTTGTTTGTGAAAATTTAACGTATAACTCTGATTATAATATTGAAGTAAAAAAACCAAGACTAATATTAACGCCACTTCCGTTAGCTGTTATTAAAGCTGATGAATTGTGTATTAAACAAAAAAATCAAGAAGATGCCGCAAAAATAAAAAATCCAAAGATTAAAATAAGGTTATTACCGCTACTTTCCGGAAAAGTCCATATAAATAAAATATCTGCAAAAGAAATTTATTTAAGCACTAAAATTGCTGAAGAACCTGTATTAGATAAAGATTTTGTTAAAAACATTTATAAAAGTAAAATTCAACTGGATGGGGTAAAAGTAGAAAATTTCAAGATTGAATTTTTTCAAAAGGAAGTCAATTCTCCTGTTGTGTATTCGGGAAAAAATGTTCATTACAGAAAAAACTGTCGTTATATAAAAATTAATATCAACAGCCTCTTAGAGGCAGATGGACGCAAGTCGGAGATTATTACAAATTTATATTTACCAAAAAATAATGATGTCAGAAAAAGCAAAATAAATGTAAAAGTTTCAAACGTAAACATTAGTCCCCTTGGAGCATATTTAAAGAATTACCTGCCTGATGACTTTGTTAATTTATTCGGAATTATTGACATTATTATAGATAAAAATCATATGTATGGCATGTTTAAAAATTGTGCAATTATTTTAAAAGATTCATCAAAGTCAATAATATTTCCAGAGACATTAGAGGTGATATCGGATTTTAATATAACAAGACAAACAATAAAAATTTTAAATTCGGTTTTAAAATCTCAAAACATAAATATAAATTTTGACGGAACAATTTCAAACTATCTTGATAAATCTCTTCCTGATTTTAATTTAAATTTTCATATAGATAAATCACGAGTAGAAGATTTAATAAATATGCTTCCTGCAATCAGGGCGGAAGAATTTGATGTTTATAAGTTAAAAAAATACAAATTTTACGGTGATATTATAGGGAATCTGAATATTAAAGGACACAATATAGAACCTCTTATCAACGGTGATATTTTTATAAATAACGGCATATTAACTAAACCTATAAAAGACACAAAAGGTGCTACAATTAAGCTTGAGTTTTTGGGTAAGTATTTGAATTATGACGCTTTTGTTCCTGCAAGCCAAAGCGAAAAGGTTTGGGTAAAAGGCGGAGTTGAATTATACAACATAAAATATGCGGACTTAAGAGTATGGAGTACGCCAAATGTAGATTTGGCTGTCGCTCAAGAAAAAGTTGTTCCTATTCATGAAATATTGAATTTTGTTATAGGGCCGGTTCCTATAATGGATATAAAAGGTACAGGTAATATTGATATTACGGTGAAGGGTAATCGGAAAAATCCTCACGTTTGGGGCAATCTTAATTTTAAAGATGTAACAACATATTTTACAGACATTCCGGATATAATTATGAAAAAAGGAAATGCCGTTCTGAATTTCAATGATGAAAATGTGCAGTTTAAGCTTTCAGACGGCATTTTAAATAACAAACCGCTATCTATTGACGGAACGTGCAACCTTTCAGGAAAATTTGATTTTGATGTTTCTTCGAAAAATCAAGAAATTTCTTATTTATATAACGCATTAATGAATTCAAAAGAATTAATAAAAGATGTAAAGTTAATGCTCCCAAAACTGGATAAAATAAGCGGGCCTGCAAACTTTAATATAAAAGTATACGGCGCTGTAAAATATATAGAAGATTTAAAATACAATGAAAATTTCTTTACAAAAGGACATCTTGATTTTCTCGGAAATTCAATAGGAATTAACGGAGTATCCGTTAATTCAATAGAAGGTACTGCAGATTTTGACGGCACAAATGCGGAATTAGATGTATCTTCCGCTATAGGTAAATCGAATTTTAATTCTAAAGCTATTATTAAAAATAATATGGCAGATTTTGTGTTAACTTCTAATTTACTTAATTTAAGTGATATATTATCTCAAAATTCTTCGCTGCCCGATAATTTGGGGAATATATTTATAAATTTGAATGCTAAGTATAAAGGAAGAATTGATAATATTGAATATAACAATATTGACATGACTGCAAATATTTTAAAAACAGGTAAACAAAATAAGCTTCAAATAAAAAGCGGTGATGTATCTTTAAAAAAAGGTAAGTTAAGTATAAATAATATTCACGGCAATTTTGTAGATTCAGGCAGTTCATTTGACTTAAATGTAATTATTGATAACATTTTTGCAAAACCTTTATATTATGGAAATGTTGCTCTCAAAGACTTTGAACTTTCAATATTAAATACATTATCCGAATATTCTGTTTTACCGCAGGACATAAGGAATTTAATAAATCTTATAAAGTTTGAAAAAGGAAAGATTAACCTAAATGCAGTATTAAGAAATAATAGCATTAATGCTTCAACAAATCTTGGTGGAATTGCGTTTGTATATTTACCCCAAAATATTTCCGTAAAAATTGTAAATGGCAGTCTTTATGCAAGAAAAAATTATGTCGGATTGAATAAAATAAATATGCTAGCGGATGATATGCCAATTCTTATAGATGGTGAAATAAGTAATTTATTTGGAAAACCTGATTTTAATATTCTGATAAATACAAAACCAAAGCAGTATTTTGTAGATAAGTATATAAATAATACACAAATTTATCCGATAAAATTAAAAGGGGATATAATTTTAAAATCTCAAATAAAAGGTACAAATGATAACATTAATATAAAATCTTCTGCAAACCTGGCAAAAGATTCTAGTATATATTATTTAGGGGCTACAATAGGTGATGTTGAAAACGGAATTGAGTTAAATTTAGATACCGACGTTATAAAACAAAAGTTCCTGAAAATTAAGGAATTTTCGTATGATAAACTTATAGCTTCACAAGGCACAAGGCAAACCAGATTAAACATGTTAAAAGCAAGCGGCGGTGTGGAATTAAAAAAAGATGATTTAAATTTTCAAGATTTTAAAATAAAAACTCAAAAACCGACTGATGCAAGAATATTCAATATAATATTCAGAAAACCAAATATTAAACAAGGGCAATTTACGTCAGATTTAAAATTAAACGGATATTTATCAAATCCGAAAATAATCGGAACTTTTCACATATTTGAAACAAATATTCCTTTTATGGACACCGTAATGAAAAATATTACGTTTATTTTTAAAGATAAAACAATAGATATTTCTTCAACCGGCGAAGTTTTAGGCAATGAAATAAAATTTAAAGGAACATTTAAAAATAAATTTACAACTCCATACTATGTTGAAACTGCAGAATTATATACAAAAGTTTTGGATTTAAACTATATAATTAATAAGCTAAAAATGTCTCAGGTAGACGAACATACAGCTTTCAATTCTCTGGATAAATTTGATTTTAATAATCTTATAATTAAAAAATTAAAAATGAACGCCAACGGAATAAAATTAAGAAATCTTATAGCAGAGAATGTGGAAGCTAACGCAAGTTTGGATGAAAAACATCAATTAAGCATAAATAATTTCTCTTTTGATGTTGCTCACGGTTCTTTAAGCGGAGATTTCGGATACAATATTGCGACATATAATTCTAACCTTAAATTAAAAGCAAATGATATTAATGCAAATGATATTTCTTATGCCATATTTGATTTAAATAATCAAATTTACGGAAATTTAACCGGAAATATACAAGTTTCATGCATCGGTTCAGAATTTAGTAAATGTATGGAAACATTAAACGGAACAACTGATTTTAAAGTTACAAACGGAAGAATGCCTAAACTCGGATCGTTGGAATATCTTTTAAAAGCAGGTAATTTAATAAAGGGCGGATTAACAGGACTTTCTATAAACAGTGTTATTGATATAATAACCCCGCTTAAGACCGGAGATTTTTCAACTATAAACGGCAACATTCGAATATCCGACGGTATTGCTAAAAATTTGGAAATAACAACAGAGGGAAAAGACTTAAATTTGTATATATCCGGAAATTACAATTTTGCAACTTCAATTGCCGATATGGAAGTATTCGGATTATTATCTAAAAATATATCAACAATGTTTGGTCCGATAGGAAATGTGTCTATAAATACTTTATTTAATGTTATTCCGGGTGTTAATTTAGAAAAAGATTCTCCGATTCTGAAAAATATAAATAAGATTCCGGGGATAGAAATTTCAAGTAAATCCTTCCGTAAATTTATCGCTGAAATAAAAGGTAATATCAACGGAGATAATTATGTTAAAAGCTTTAAGTGGATAAATTAGTTTCCGTATCATCCTCAATATCTTGATGCGTTTCAATCGGCTGCGGTTTTGTCATTAAGCTTATAAAACTTAGGATAACCATAATTAGAATTAATGCAGCAATATAAATGAAGTAATTTTTTAATGCACCGGTAAAATATGTTGCAACTGCACCTGCAACAATTGCAATAAAAGTTAACACTGCAACCGTTTTCTTTTGAGAAAGTCCCGCTTTTAAAAGTTTATGATGAATGTGTTCCGCATCAGCAACAAAAGGAGATTTACCCTTCATAATCCTCCTAAGACTAGAATATGTAATATCCATAATCGGCACTGCGAGAACCAAAAACGGAAGAAGCACTGCTAGAGCAGCTCCTTTCATTACTCCAGCAACAGATAGTGTTGCAAGTAAAAATCCTGAAAATAGAGCACCTGAGTCTCCCATAAATATTTTTGCAGGATTAAAGTTAAAAGTTAGAAATGCGAGCATAGAACCTGCAAGAATAAATGCTATGAGTGCAGTTATTGGCTGAGCAGGGGAAATTGTAACCGCAATTATTGCAAGTGTTATTGAGCTTACACTAATAACTGAACCGGCAAGCCCGTCAACTCCGTCAATAAAGTTAACGGCATTAGAAATTCCTACAATCCAAAGCAAGGTTATCGGGTAAGAAAATATTCCCAGATGGATTGCACCTTCTCCGAACGGGTTAAATATTGTATCAATTTGAACTCCAAGAAGATAGACAATTGTTGCAATAGAAAGCTGAATAATTAATTTAAATTTTGCATTTAAGTTATATACGTCATCAATCAGGCCGAGCAAAAACATTAAAGAACCGCCTAAGAGGATTCCGGATAATAAGCTTCCGTACGGATAATAGCTTAAAAGTACCAAAACAAAAAATGTGAGCATTGCACTTGACCAAATTGCAACTCCACCCAGTCTTGATATAGGCAACTTATGAATTTTTCTTTCTCCGGGAAGATCAACCAACCCTTCCTTTTGTGAAAACTCAATTACCAAAGGAACTATAAATACTCCCAAAATATATGAAATAAAAGCTCCGATAATGTGTGCCTGTGTAAGTTGTATTATCATTTAATATCCTTTATTTATATTGGCTAAACTTGCTCTTTTATTATTTTATGACAAACACATTCTCATATAATTAATGTAAATTTTTGTAACAAAATTACAAAAAACCCTAAAGTTTTTCAAAAAAAATGCCGTTATACAAAATGTAGCTAAAAAGAAAGGAAGGAAAATTTATGAGTAAAATACCGAAAATACCTCAAGACAAAACGTATATTGCTCCTCAACCGGCAATACAGCCCAGAACAGCAAAAAAAGCTAAACCATTAGAAAAGGCTAATGTGCAGGCTGGAGAGGACAAAACGTATATTGCTCCTCAACCGGCAATACAGCCCAGAACAGCAAAAAAAGCTAAACCATTAGAAAAGGCTATTTTGCAGGCTGGAGAGGTATTATATCGTCATGAACCTAAAGAAATTAGTGAAGCTATTGCCGACAAAATTTCTAAAACAAAAGAAGATGCAGCAAAATTAAAAGGAAAACAAAAACCCTCTAATGGTATATAATAAAATTTTATTATAGTAAAAAAACTGTGACAAAGCATTGTGTCACAGTTTTTTATTTAGTTTAATAAAGCGGATATTTTTCACAAAGTTTTAATGAATCTTGTCTTAATTTTAATAAAATATCCTCGTTTTCTGAATTTTTTATTGCTTCCGCAATAATTCTTGCGACTTCCTTCATATCATCTTCTTTAAACCCTCTTGTTGTCATGGCCGCAGCTCCTAATCTGATACCGCTTGTTACAAACGGGCTTTGAGGGTCATTTGGTACCGTATTTTTATTTGCCGTAATGCCGACACGTTCCAAAACGTTTGCCATATCCTTACCTGTTTTACCGGTTTTTCTTAAATCCAGTGTCATAAGGTGATTTTCTGTCATACCGCCAACAATATCCAAGCCGTTATCTAAAAGACCTTGTGCCATAGCTTTTGCATTCTTAACTATTTGCTGAGCATATTCTTTAAATGACGGCTGCAATGCTTCTTTTAGAGCAACTGCCTTCCCTGCAATAATATGCTCTAAAGGACCGCCCTGAATTCCCGGGAACATTGCTTTATCAATAGCGGCTGCGTATTCTTCATCACACATAATTATACCGCCCCTGGGGCCTCTTAATGTTTTATGTGTTGTCGTGGTAACAATCTGAGCGTATCCTGCAGGGCTCGGATGTACACCGCCGGCAATAAGACCCGCAATATGTGCTATATCAGCCATGAGAATTGCACCTACTTCATCTGCAATTTCTCTGAACCTTTTAAAATCAATTATTTTAGAGTAATTACTTGCACCGCAAATAATAAGTTTCGGCTTGCTTTGAAGAGCAAGTTCTCTGACATTATCATAATCTATACATCCGTTTTCATCTACACCATAGCTTGTAATATTAAAGTATGTACCTGAAAAATTTACCGGAGAGCCATGACTTAAGTGCCCGCCATTTGATAAATCCATGCTAAGCACACTATCTCCATGCTTAAGCAACGCAAAAAATACTGCCATATTTGCTTGTGCACCGGAGTGAGGTTGCACATTTGCATGATCCATGTGGAACAGTTCACAAGCTCTCTTTTGAGCCAGCTCCTCTATTTTATCAATAACTTCACATCCGTTATAATAACGTTTATGCGGCTTTCCTTCAGCGTATTTGTTGGTCAAAACGCTCCCGCAAGCCTCCATTACTGCAGGCGATGTAAAGTTTTCACTTGCGATAAGTTCGATAGTAGTTCTTTGTCTTTCTAATTCTTCATCAATATATTGCGCCAATTCACCATCAATTGCCCTAACTTTTTCTAAGCTCATTTTTTTCTCCTCTCACATATCTTTAAATTAATTATAGTGAAAAAACATAAGCATGGCAAAAGGTTGGAACATTTGTAACATTCCAACCTTTTATACACCACTTTTATCAAGTTTATGCTTGTTTACCCTTGAACAACTTCTTCTACTTGCTTTTGAGAGGTTCCGCCTTCTTTTCGTTCAAAAACAAGTTTTTCTTTTCCTTCACCTTCTGAAGTATCAAGCTTAAGGAGAATTATATCTCCGGGCTGATAAGCATTTGTGAGAATCTCTTCCGCAAGCTGATCTTCAATTTTCTTTTGAATCAATCTTCTCAAAGGTCTTGCACCATATGCTTCATTATATCCGTCTTTTGCAAGATAATCTTTAACTTCATCAGTAACTTCAATAGAAAGTTCTCTTTCTGAAAGTCTTTTGAATAAGTCTTTCATCATCAAATCAACGATTTGTCTGATTTCTTCCTTACTCAAATGAGAGAATACAATGATGTCGTCAATACGATTCAAAAATTCAGGCCTGAAAGCTTTTTTAAGTTCTTCATTAACTGTATCTTTAAGCTTTTCGTATTTATCTTTTTTTGCATCCTCAGCTGTTGCCGAGAAACCTAATTTACCTTGAGTTGTAATCATGCTCGCACCAACATTTGATGTCATTATGATTATTGTATTTTTGAAGTTGATATGCTTACCTTTAGCATCTGTTAATCTTCCGTCATCAAGGATTTGAAGCAGAATGTTAAATACATCCGGGTGAGCCTTTTCAATTTCATCAAAAAGAATAACTGAATAAGGTTTCTTTCTTACAAGTTCTGACATATGCCCGCCGTCATCATAACCTACGTACCCAGGAGGAGAACCGATAAGTTTTGCTGTAGAATGTTTTTCCATAAATTCTGACATATCTACACGAATCATATTGTCTTCACTTCCAAACACAGCTTCTGCAAGTGCCTTTGCAAGTTCAGTTTTACCAACACCGGTAGGACCTGAGAAAATAAAGCTTCCGATTGGTCTGTTCGGTGATTTCAAACCGACACGGGCACGTCTGATAGCTTTTGATATAGCTACAACAGCATCAGATTGACCGATTACTCTTGCATGAAGTGTATCTTCTAGCTTTAACAGTCTTTCTGATTCACCTTCCGTAAGTTTTGTTACCGGAACACCTGTCATTGTTGCAATAACCTGTGCTACGTCTTCCTCTGTAACAGTCGGTTTATTAGCATCATTCTGGCGTCTCCACTCTTCAGAAACCTCACGAATTCGGTCTTTCATGTTAGCTTCATCGTCACGTAGAGCAGATGCTCTTTCAAATTCCTGGTTTCTTATAGCTTCTTCTTTTTCTTTGATAATTTCTTTTAGTTCTTTATCAAGTTCTTTTCCTTCAGGAGAAAGAGTACAAACCTTCAATCTTACTTTTGATGACGCTTCATCTATAACATCAATTGCTTTATCCGGCAAAAATCTGTCATTTATATATTTACTTGAAAGTTTTGCTGCCGCTATAATTGCATCATCAGAAATATTTAGGTTGTGATGTTCTTCATATTTACCTTTCAAACCTCTGATAATTTCAATTGTTTCTTCAATAGAAGGCTCCTCAATTAATACAGGTTGAAAACGTCTTTCCAGAGCGGAGTCTTTTTCAACGTACTTCCTGTATTCATCAGAAGTTGTTGCACCGATAACTTGAAGCTCACCTCTTGAAAGAGCCGGCTTTAAAATGTTGGCTGCATCAATAGCACCTTCTGCAGCTCCAGCACCGATTAGAGTATGCATTTCATCAATTACGAGAATTACATTTCCTGCTTGCCTGATTTCATCCATAATCTTTTTAAGACGTTCTTCAAATTCGCCTCTGTACTTTGTACCTGCGATAAGCAGTCCCATATCGAGTTGAACTATTTTTTTATCTTCCAAAATATCAGGGACTTCGTTATTTACAATTCTAATCGCAAGACCTTCTGCGACTGCTGTTTTACCAACGCCCGGTTCACCAAGCAGCACAGGGTTGTTTTTTGTTCTTCTTGCCAAGATTTGAATAACACGTTCTATTTCCTTTTCACGGCCTACTACAGGATCCAATCTCATCTCTGAAGCAGCCAACGTTAAATCCGTTCCATACTCATCAAGGCTTGGTGTCTTAACTTTGTTAGCTGAAGAAGACGATGAAGAAGAACTTGAACCGCTTCCCACACCTGAACCTGCTGTTGGCTTTGAATCTCCAAGCATTTTTACTACATTACTTCTTACTTTATTTAAATCTACTCCTAGATTTTCCAATACTCTTGCAGCAACACCTTCTCCTTCACGGATAAGCCCTAAAAGCAAGTGTTCTGTTCCAATGTAGTTGTGCCCGAGTTGTCTTGCTTCATCCCAAGATAATTCCAAAACTCTTTTTGCTCTTGGAGTAAAAGGAATCTCAACAGCAACAAAGCCAGAACCTCTGCCTATAATTTTTTCCACTTCTACTCTCGCATCTTTAAGGTTAACCCCCATTGATTTTAGAGTTTTTGCCGCAATACCGGTTCCTTCGCCAATCAAACCAAGCAGCACCTGTTCTGTACCGACAAAGTTGTGACCAAGACGTCTGGCTTCTTCCTGTGCGAGCATTATAACCTTAATCGCCTTTTCTGTAAAACGTTCGAACATTAATAAAAATCCTCTTCTTAAAATACGTATTTATCTTAACTAATTCTACACAAAATATGCTTAAATTTCAAGGGGTTAGCCGAATTTAACTTAGCAGGCATTTGGTGTAATTTTATTTTATATTAGGAAATGCAAAAATCGTTCCGTCTGTTTCTCTCCACTTAAGATAACCCGTTTTGGGAACTTTATCCAAGTCATATACGGAAACAAGCGCCCAGTTACCTCTTACTGCAGTTAACTTTATTTGTTTTACGTAATTTAATTTACCTACGTTTTGAGACAAATCTTCAGGGCGAGAGTGCAAAATATCAACTTCATCAGGCGAATCCTTAAACAATCTCAATCCGTATTTTCTGCCGTATAAATTGTAGAAACTAATCCAAGGTTGGAATTGCATCCTGTCTTCAGTCTGCACCCATCCTTTAAGTCCTTGAGTTTTGTTGTATATTATCTCTACCCAGTCGTCATCGCCAATATCAGAAACATAGAGCATTCCCAGTTTTCTCTCATTTATTAAAAGCGCAAATACTCCATCAGGCATTGTTTCTGGTTTATATGAAAAGTCAAACTCTTTAATTATTTGCGATTCTGTAGATGGTTCTGAATACACAGTAAGTTTTTCACCTGTTTGATATACCCCTATGGCATTTTTGGGTACGTTATTTGTATAATAAGGCGCAGTATCTGCAAAAATAGGTATTGCTAAAAATAAACATATTATCGCTAAAAAAATCTTTTTCATATATTCCCTCTGTAGTATTTTATAATAACATAACGATTTTGTCGCCAATATGTTCAAAATTATTCTCTGAAAGATAAGTCAGGAAGTGATTTTTTGAGTACGGAGCGAACATTCGCCATTTGAGTTTCAATCGCTTCATCAGTCATTGTGTTATTTGAATCTTGCATTTTAATTCTAAGGGCAATAGACTTAAACCCTTCCTGTACGTGCTCACCTTGGTATACGTCAAATACGTCACACCCATTAAATATATTATTTGCAACACCTTTTTTAACTATTTTTTCCAGTTCATCCCAAGTTGTTGTGTTCGGGACAATAACCGCTAAATCCCTCTGCACTTCAGGGAACTGCGGTAATTTTTTGAATCTTACTGTTGATTCGTTTACTGCTCCTATTATCATATTTAGATCGAGTTTAAACAAATATGCATCTTGATTTAATTTAAGTTTTGTTTTAAGTTCAGGATGAACTTCACCATAGTACCCGACAACTTCGGGTTGTTTGCCCAAAAGTGTGAGCACTGCTGTCTTATATGGATGTAAGCACTTGTGTGATTCAGCAAGCGAAGAATCAGCAAGCAGAGATAATTTAATTCTTTTTGTAAGTCCGAGTTCTTCAAGAACCTTATCTACAATGCCTTTTACCGTATAAAAATCAACTTTTCCCGTGCATTGCCATAATGATTTTTGGATATTTCCTGTTATGATTCCTGCAAGAGTAAGAGTTTCTTTTACCCCTGAATTTTTTTCATCAGCAGGAGCTACTTTAAGGTAACTTCGTCCTATTTCATATCCCCAAAAATCTTTTTGCCCGTTATCATAATTATATTTCATGCAGTTTAAAAGAGATGCCATTAGTGTTTGACGTAACATTGCAAAATCTTCTGATGCAGGATTTTCAACGTAAATTGCATTCTCTTTGTCAAATGTCATGTTAAATTGTTTGAGCAGCGGTTCACCAATAAGTGAAGAAGTCTGCATTTCATTAAGTCCTGAACCTCTCATAATATTATGAATTCTGCTCATAACTCTTTCCGCCGGAGAAATTTCAGCAGTACTTGTCTTGTTAGGCAGCGTAGGAGTAATTTTATCGTATCCGTTAATTCTTGCAATTTCTTCAATCAAATCAACTTCTCTTGTAACATCATCGGCTCTGAATGACGGAACTTCAACTTTGCTTGCCGCATCATTTTTGCCAAGAATTTTAAATCCCAGTCTTTCAAGAATATTCAAACACTTGTCAACTTCTATTTCACAACCTAAAATTCTTTTTATTTGCGCATAACGAAGAGTTATGTTTATTGATTCAGGTTTGTCATCTCCCGTTTCAACAAACCCCTCAAAATTTGCACCTGCATATTCTTTTAACAATTCAACAGCTCTCATTAAACCTTTGTGAACGGCTTTAATATCAATTCCTCTTTCATACCTTGCACAAGCATCAGAACGATAACCAACGCTTCTTGAACTTTTTCTGTTAGATTGAGGTGTAAAATATGCTGCTTCAAGTGCTATATTTTTTGTATTTTCGTCAATTTCTGAATTATTACCTCCAAACACACCGCCTAAGCATACCGGTTCGCTTTGTTTTGAAATCACAACAGTATCTGTTGTAAGAGTTCTCTCCACCTCATCTAATGTGATGAGCTTTTCACCTTCTTTTGCTCTTCTTACACATAAGTATCCGCTTAATTTGTCATAATCAAATGCATGCAAAGGAGTACCAAATTCAAGCATAACATAATTTGTAATATCTACAACATTATTTATAGCTCTTATTCCTGAAGCTCTCAATCGCTTTTGCATCCATTCCGGAGAGGATGCTATTTTAATATCTTTTAATATTACTACAGAATAATATTTGCATACATCTATATCTTTTATTTCTACTTTGAAATCCGCATTTCCTGAAATTGGTTTAAGCTCAGGGGTTTTCATCGGTCTGTTAAATAGTGCGCTTAATTCTCTTGCTATGCCTATAACAGACATTTGGTCACCTCTGTTTGCTGTCGGAGCTGTATGAATAATGTAATCTTTTTCAAAACCGAGAACATCTTCCACGTTCAGTCCTAATCCGATATTGGGGAATATTCGGTTTAAGATTAAAATTCCGTCTTCTTCCTGATAATTTCTGTCAGCAACGCCAAGTTCATCATCAGAGCACAACATCCCTTGAGACTCTACTCCCCTGATTGTAGCAGGAGTAAGCTCAAATTGTTCACCTGTTTTTCTGTCCAAAACTTTACTTCCGACTGATGCATACGGAATTATCTGTCCTACTTCAATATTTTGACCTCCGCAAACAACAGTTTTTATTTCTTTTCCTGTATTAACTGTTACTAGGTGTAATCGATCTGAATTTGGGTGTGCATCTATTTTTTCAATCTTTGCCGTAATTATATTTGTAAATTGCGGTTTTATTTCTTCTATTTCTTCAACTTCAAGACCGCTCATAGTAAGTTCATGAGCAATTTGCGCTACATCTATATCCTTTAAATCAACTAATTCATTCAACCAGTTTAATGAAACTTGCATTTTATACCTCTCCTTTTCACTTAAAATATTATATTACAAAAATTTTAAGTGAAATAGAGTTATAAATAAAGATTTAAATTATGCTTTTTTTCAATCTTTCAGAACGGCTCTCGCTAAGCAGGTGTTTCAATTTCATAATAGCTTGTGCGTGCAATTGAGAAATTCTTGATTCTGAAACGTTGATTGCATCTCCTATATCTTTTAGTTTCATGTTTTCGTGGTAGTAAAGTACCATTATAGTTCGTTCACGCTCAGGTAAACGCATTAATGCTTCTTCCAATTCTTTTTTTACATCCTTTTCTTCAAGTTGTTCATGTGGTTCTAACGCATTTTGATCTTGAATTGTATCAATAATTTCAATATCCCCTTCCGTAGAACCTTTTTTATCATAAATTGAGGTTAAAGTTGTATCATCAGACAATAACTGTTCGACTTTTTCTTTTTCTATACCCAAATAATTTGCAATTTCAGCATTTGTTGCAGCTCTGCCGAATTTTGCTTTTAATTCATCCTGAGCTTCTTTAACATCTCGAATTTTTTTTCTGACACTTCGGGGTAAAAAGTCTTGAGAACGAATCTTATCAATAATATTTCCCCTGATTCTTACCAGTGCATAAGTTTCAAATCTTGCACCAATCTTTGGTGTAAATTTTTCTACGGCATCAATAAGACCTTCTACGCCATAGCTTGATATATCTTCATACGAAAACGTTGGCGGCAATGCAACTTTTACACGACCTACAACATATTTTGTTAAATATATATACTGCAAAATAAGAGCATCACGGAGTGCCTTGTTGTCGTGGTCTTCAAAATATTTTTCCCACATTTCTCTAAGCTCTTCATTTGAAACTCTTTTTATATTGCTGTATGATGATATATCTTGTTCGTCCATCCCGAATGTCCCAATGTACGTCTTTAACATTGTAACGTTTTATTAAGAAATCGTTATCATATATTTGGATGAAATCTCAAATTATTGCTAAACTCGGCATCACCATTGTGTCGGATATAAAAATTTATAGTGCATTGTAAATTATTAGCGGAGGATTTTTATGTGTCGTCGAATATTAATTTGTCTAGCATTATTTGCATACACCTTTTTTAACGGAGATGTTCAAGCAGAAAAAGTCATAAGAACTCAATCTCCGTACTTTAGTAACTACACTCCATATCGTCAAAACCACAGACATCCCAGGGTTGCAATGTACAACAGCGGAGCGTTTAATTATGGAAATTTTACCGATATGAGCGCATTAGAAAAATATGCGTTCAACAAAAATTATTACGGAGAAAGTAATTTAAGAAGACTGCAAAGACTTGAAAGTTTAGCATTTGGTGCAATTCAGCAGGGTAATTTTGATTCAAGATACGAAAAAGTAAAAGAAGCGATTCTTTCAAGACCGCAAAATACTACAAAAACATCAGTCCTGAGAAGTATAAGCAATTATTTCGCAGGGCAGCTTACAGGGTTTGAACCTCCTATTAATGGCTATTATGCTGGTGATTTTCAGAACTCTCAATTTTATGATAACTTGCCATCAAATTACGGCAGAACAATAAATGATTATTCAAGAAGTCCTTGGGGAAGCAGATATGGAACGTACAATTATGGAAGTGGGTCCGGCACAGGAATCCAGATACTGGATTAAAATATTTATATGTATTAAATTTATGATACAATCACATGTATGAAAATAGGACAAATATACAAAATTCATTCGGATTTTTACTATGTTAAATCAGATAATGAGCTTTACGAGTGCAAATTGCGTGAAGTTATAAAAAAGTCCAAGCAAGCTGTGTATGTCGGTGATTTTGTTGAATTTGAAAATGGTGCAATTGAAAAAATTTTAGAGAGAAAAAATTATATCCAAAGACCTTCTGTTGCAAATATAGATCAAGTAATTATTATAACTGCGGTAAAAGAACCGGAATTAAATTTTTCTCAACTTAACAGATACATAGCTTTTGCTAAATATCATAAGATTAATGCCGTTCTATGCTTTAACAAGAATGATTTGTCATCTGACGATTCGGTTATTGAAAAAGTATTCTCAATATATGAGCCACTTGGATACGATATTTTATTTACTTCTGCGCTTGAAGGTTATGGAGTTGAAGAATTTAAAAAGATTCTGAAAGGAAAGACATCTGTTTTGTGCGGAGCATCAGGTGTAGGGAAATCGAGTCTTATTAATTCTGTATCCGGATTGAAGCTAAGAACAAAAGACGTTAGTGAAAAAACTCTTAGAGGAACTCATACAACAAGACACTGCGAAATTATTGATTTGGGCAAGAATGCAAGAATAATCGATACCCCCGGATTCAGTAATCTTAAATTTGATTTTATATTACCGATTGATGTCGATACATTATTTCCTGAAATTTACATTCACAAAAAAAACTGTAAATTCCAAGATTGTTTGCACATAAATGAAACCGGATGTGCAGTAAAAGAGAATATCAATAAGATTGATGAAACAAGATATAGAAGTTACGTTGAATTTGTCGAAGAGGCAAAAATATATAAAGAAAAAGTTAAGTATCAAGGTACAAAGACTGAGAGTGCGCATAAGAAAAAGAATGATGAAATTACTGTCAAAATAAGCTCCCGCAAGCGTCAGAGAGCAAGAAATACAAGAAGACAAGCGATTTATAAGGATATAGATAATGAAGAATTTAATAAAGATTATTAATGAGAGTTTGGATGAGTACATGCCAATTATTTATCCGGAAGAAATTTTTAAAGCTATGAAGTATACCCTCATGCTTCCGGGGAAAAGACTCAGACCTGTTATGTGCTTGGAAACGGCAAGAATTTTGGGTTGTGACATAAAAAAAGTATTGCCGAGTGCATGCGCTATAGAAATGCTGCACGTCCAAAGTCTTATACATGATGATTTGCCTTGCATGGATAATGATGATTTCCGAAGAGGGAAACCATCTAATCACAAAGTATTCGGGGAAGCAAATGCAATCCTTGCAGGAGACGCACTTCTTACATTTGCACCTCAGCTTATAATTGAAAAATCTACGGATTTATCTGCAACACAAATAGTCAGAATAATACATGAATTTACAAAATTCGGCGGTGCATACGGACTTATAGCAGGTCAAGTGGTAGATATTGAGTCTGAAGGCGGTAAACTTGTAAAATCTCCTGAAGAAACATTAGATTTTATTCACTTAAATAAAACAGCGGTCCTATTCCGACTTGCAGTTAGAATAGGTGCTATTGCTGCAGGCGCAGATGATTCAGTTACTAATGAATTTGATGTTTTTGCAAAAAAATTCGGCTTAGCTTTTCAAATTTATGATGACATTATGGATGAAATTTCATCTTTTGAAGAATTAGGCAAGACTACAGGCAAAGACAAAGCGTCAGGAAAGCTTACATATGTATCATTGTACGGGTTAGAATCTGCAAAGAAAAAATTTAATTATTTGATTAATGATTGTTATGATATAATTGATAAGTACAATTCCGAAATATTTAATGAAATTTTGGATAAACTTAAGACCAGAATAGAGAGTTAGGAGATTTAATGGAATTTAGTGATATATATAACACCGGATACGAAGTAATTTTTGTTGCATTTTCAGCAATTTTAGTTACTCAAATTATAAAATGTTTATTGCATTTAATAGTTAAAAGAAAAATAGATTTGAGGCTTTTTACAACAACGGGCGGAATGCCCAGCTCTCACTCGGCAGGTGTTGTCGGTTTATCAACAGCAGTTGGTTTAATAAACGGATTCAGTTCTGTAGAATTTGCAATCGCTCTCGGATACGCATTTATTGTAATGTATGATGCAGCGGGTGTAAGGCGTGCTGCTGGAAAACAGGCAGCATGCTTAAACAGAATTATAATGGATGTTTATAAACAAGATCTTGCTGAGGCAGGCGGCAAATTAAAAGAGCTTCTGGGACATACTCCTATGCAGGTTTTTGTGGGAGCGATATTCGGAGTTTTCTACGCTTGCTACATTCATCAACTTTTAGGCGGTATAAACTAGTATAATATTAAGTTTTGTAAAATTGCATAGTTCGGTTTATACATCAGAACACTTGAAATATAGATTTGTTTGTTATAGAATACAAATTGTCAGAAAAAACCCACAATTGAATATTATCAAGTACCGAAGATTCGGCACTTTTGTATTGTATTAAATATTCAATTGTTTAGATAATAAATGCCGAAGTTTATTGTAGGTCGGGTAATGCCCGACAGAAATTAGAAAGGTATAACATGTCAGAAGAAAAATTAAACGAAGAAATGGTGGAAGAAACTGTCGTTGAAGAAACAACAGAAGCAGCTGATGAAGTTAGTGAAGATATAACTGAAGAAGTTGTTACAAAACTTCCGGCAAAAAAATCACGTGGAAGAAAGAAAAATGTAGAAACTCAAGAAGCAAAACCTGAATCTGAATGGAAAGAACAGGTTGTACAAATCAGCCGTGTTACAAAGGTTGTAAAAGGCGGTAAAAAGTTAAGTTTCAGAGCAGTTGTTATTGTTGGTAATAAAAAGGGACAAGTCGGTGTAGGTTGTGCAAAAGCTGCAGAAGTAATCATCGCTATCCAAAAAGCTATTGCTGACGGAAGAAAGAACTTGATCACGGTTCCTATATTTAAAACAACAATTCCTCACCCTATTATCGGCCGTTCAGGTGCAGGTAAGGTTATGTTAAGACCTGCTTCTCAAGGTACAGGTATTATTGCAGGCGGAGCTGTTCGTCCGGTTTTGGAACTTGCAGGTATTGAAAATATCTTAACAAAATCTCAAGGTTCTAAATCACCTCTTAATGCTGCTTATGCAACAATTGATGCTCTTAAGTCTTTAAGAATGTTCTCTGATGTTGCTAAAAAACGTGGCTTAACAATGGCTGAACTTTTAAACTAATTGAATTTATAAATACGTGAATCGAGACTCGTGAGTCGTGATTCGCAGATATAAAATCGGTTCACGTTTCAAAGTTCACGATTCACGAAGTAAAGAGGAAAATAAAATGGCAAAAACAAAAACATCTAAAATACAAATTAAGCTTGTTAAGAGTTTAATCGGATGCTCCGAAGCACAACGCAAAGTTGCTAAAGCTTTGGGCTTTACTAAAAAAGACCAGACTGTTGAACATGACAACAGCCCTGTAATTATGGGTATGGTTAACAAAATTTCACATTTATTAGAAGTTAGTGAAGGTTAGTTAATATTTCCGTGAATCGGGACTCGTGAGTCGTGATTCGCATAAAAACTCAATTCACGGATTACAGTTCACGATTCACGAATAAAGAAAAGGAAAATAAAAATGAAAAAAATTGAAATATCAGATTTAAAACCTGCTGAAGGTGCAACAAAGAAAACAGTTAGAGTTGGCAGAGGCCGTTCTTCCGGATGCGGTAAGACTTCAAGCCGAGGCAACAACGGTGAAGGTCAAAGATCAGGCAGAACTTCAAAAAGAGGTTTTGAAGGCGGACAGATGCCTGCTTACAGGAGACTTCCTAAATTAAAAGGATTCCAAATTATTAATGCGAGAAATTATGAAGCATTTAATGTCGGCAGATTGGAATCATTGGGACTTAAGGAAATTTCATTGGAAACATTGAAAGAGATTAAAAAAGTTCATTCTTCTTGCGATGGTATAAGAATCTTAGGTAACGGCGAAATCAAGAAAGCTTTAACAATAAAAGCAGCTTATGTTACTCCATCTGCTAAAGAAAAAATCGAAGCAGCAGGCGGAAAAATTGAATTAGTATAAAATTGTTGCTTTTATAGCAACACTCCTCGCCCCTTGAGGGAGAGGGAAGAATTTCAAGTTAAGAGCCTTAATGGGCTCTGAACTTAGAAATTCGGGTGAGGAGTATTTATGATAATTATTCCCTTAGTAAGGAAAATAAAAATATGACAGGAATGAGAATGCCTACTACGGCAGATTTGATGTCAATGTGGAACGCATCCGGACTAAAAGAAAAATTAATTTTTACTTTTGGTATGTTGATTTTGTTCCGTTTCGGTATTCATTTACCGGTGTATGGTATAAATAACGAAATATTTGCAAGAATAGCTTCCGGTAATAATATCATCGGGTTCTTGGATTTATTTTCAGGCGGTGCTTTGGGTAAAGTTTCTATTTTTGCGTTAGGCATCGGACCATACATTACGTCATCAATTATTATTCAATTAATGGCTGTAATTATTCCGGCTTTGGAAAAATTACAGAAAGAAGACGGCGAAGCCGGCAGACGTAAATTATCTCAATATACAAGATTATTTACTGTTGTTCTGGCACTCTTTCAAGCCATTATTTTTATGGGGTATATGGCACACCTACCGGGAGCTATTAACCCAGGTGTAAACCATACAATGTTTTACATCTCTTCAATTGTTTCTCTTACTGCAGGTTCTGTACTAGTTATGTGGTTATCGGAACTAATAACAGAGAAAGGTATAGGAAACGGCGGTTCGTTAATAATCTTTGTTGGTATCATATCAGGAATACCTCTTTATTCATCAAGAACTGCACAAATGGTTTCAAATGACTCTGCTCTTATGTGGGGTTTGGTTATGTTACTTGTAATATTTTTCGTAACAATGATTTTCATTGTTATTATGCAAGAAGCAGTAAGAAAAGTTATAATAGTTAATCCAAAACGACAGGTAGGTAACAAAGTATACGGCGGAGTTAATACGTTTATTCCGTTTAAGTTAAATCCGGGCGGAGTTATGCCGATTATCTTTGCTATTGCAATACTTTTGTTCCCATCTACTGTATTAAGTCTTGTAGGACAAGCTAATTTGCCTGCAGGACATATTCAAGATATTGTTTTAATTTTGAACAAGATATTTAATCCAAGCGGAATTACTTACTATGTAATTTATTTCTTAATGATTGTTGCACTGACTTTCTTCTATGCTTCAATTATGCCTAATATGCAGCCAAAAGAAATTGCGGAAAATCTTAAGAAATACGGTTCATCAATTCCCGGTGTAAAACCAGGAAGACCTACTGCGGAAGCTCTTGATAAGATTTTAACAAAAACTACATTCATCGGAGCTTTGTCACTTGGTTTGATAGCACTTGTTCCTGCATTTGCAAGTTACGCAACCAGAATAACAACCTTCCAAGGTATCGGAGCTACATCACTTATCATCATGGTTGGTGTTGCGCTTGATTTAATTAATCAAGTAAGAACGCACTTGCTTGCAAGAAACTATGAAACATTCTTGAAAGAATAATTAAATAATTCAATAAAAAAGCAGTAAGGAAGAAATTTTTCCTTACTGCTTTTTCTTCTTCTATAGACCTCTTTCAGGGAAAGCTGAATTTGATTTTACTATCTCATAGTATTCATTTTTATCAATATTTACACCCATATTCTTTATATCGACTGTAAATTTTTTCTTTTTTTTCTTTTGGGGTTTATTATTATTTTCCGACAATTATGTTATCCTCACCGACTTGAACTACTGTTGGTTTATGCGTTTCTATTTCTTTTTCATTCAAAAGAGCATATGTCACTATAATTATCTTGTCGCCTTTTTGGGCTTTTCTTGCGGCAGCACCGTTCAAGCAAAAGCACTTTGAGCCTCTTTCACCTTTAAGCGCATATGTTTGAAATCTTTCCCCGTTATTTATATTTAATATTTCAACTTTTTCCCATTCCCTTATTTTTGCAAGTTCAAGGAATTCTTCATCTATAGTAATCGAGCCTACATAGTTCAGATTTGCATCTGTCACTGTGGCTCTGTGTATTTTTGAGTTCATAAATTCTCTAAGCATATCCACCTCTTAAGTCTATGATATCATAAATAAAAAAGAAACTTGCCTTATTTTTTTACAAATTCACATCCGCAATAATTTTGTCGATATAGCCCCAATTCTTTTGATAGTTTATTGGTTTTTAAAAATCCATCCTTTTTCTTAAAATCCAGGGGTAAATATTCCAGGGGTAAATTAGAAGGGGGTAAATTAGAAGGGGGTAAATCCAATGGAGACAATCCTATTGACGGTTCTTCTGATTGCAATTCTTTTTTGCTTTCGGTTTTGTTTAATATGCTTTCTGCCGCTTGTTTTCCAATTGCAGATATTTTGTCATAATTTTTATGCGGACTTATAACCAGTGATGTCGTAAATTTATTAATGCCCAATTCTTTTGCTTTTTTAGCAGTTTTTATTAAGCGCAATTCTATACACTTGTCACACCTTGCGCCTCTCTCCGGTTCCGTTTCATACCCTTTAACATAATTTAAGTATTCTTCATGATTATAATCTTCCGCCACCAAATCAACCCAATGATACATACAAACAATTTTTTGAGCCTCAAGACGTCGGTTAAATTCTTCGTGAGTATCTATATTGGGGTTATAAAAATATACAACCGGAGAATATCCCATCTCTTTTAAAAGACCGATGGGATATCCAGAACAAATTCCGCAGCAAGCGTGTATTAATATTCTATTATCAGTGTTTTGCACCATGTTTAATTAACAAATCCTTCATTTCGTCATAAGTCATTATTCCGATTTTTTGCTCACCATTTACGTACATTGTAGGAGTACTATCGATACCCATGTTATTAGCATTTTCTATTTCTTTAAATAATTCTGCCTGAGTATCTTCGGAATTAAAATCAGCCAAGAATTTTTCCGTATCAAAATTCAACTGCTCAGCAAGCTTTAGAATTTCTTTTTCTTTTTTAGGCTGCTTTTCATAAAGAAGGGAACTCATTTCCCAATAATTGTTCTGATTTCTGGCAGCTATTGCACCGCGAGCCATAAAACATGCGTTGGGATGCATATTTACATTAATATATCTGTTGCACTCTTTATCAAAAGGATAGTTGTGGTGAATTACTTTCACGTTCTTGAATTCTCTTACAGCCTTATGCAGCATTATATTATGCACATAACACAAAGGGCAAACATAGTCTGAATAAAGTTCTATAACCACATCAGCATCTTTTGGCCCGAGTGTATTACCCTTTACTCTGTATGGATTTTTCTTCATTGTGCCATAATGCTGAAAATGTTTTATTCTTTTTATATGCGGAACAAAATTATAAGTTGTACCGGAATATGTCAAAAAAACTGTTGATACCACAACAAGCGTTACAAAAGTCTTTGTATATTTTTTAGCACCATCAACAAAATCATTCCAAGTTATTTTGAATGCCAAAACAATATTTTTAAACATTCCGTCTGTTGCGACAAGGGCTATTATTAAGTCTATGATGTATGTTATAAGACACAATAAACATATTTTATTAAGTTTAAATGTACTTATTCCTGCAAGAACCATAGAAATCAAAAATGCAAAAGAACCCAGTGCTGCTATATAATCTTTCGGATTCTTAAATACTTCCAAAAAACCAAAAAACTTAATATTTTTTAGTCTATCAACAAAAGTTAAGAATAAAATTGTTAAATATAAAAACAAACCCCAATACGCAAGCGGGATTCCCAAAAATTGCGCAGCTATTGTTCTTGCAACACCATCGCAATCTACAAAACTGTTAATTGAACAAAAACTTGAAAGTGCATACTTTTGATAATTTGCAACATAATATATTACTGCAAGTTCAATTGTTAAAGCAATTCCAATCAATGATAATATTTGTATACTTAATTTTTTCTTATTGATTTGCATATAAATTCAACTCCCGTCTAATCCACATTACCAATTCTAATATATAATAATCTTTTTTCAATAATAAAAATGTCAAGAAAGCCTAAGCAATTTGTATTAGCCAACCAAGCGGAGAAAAATAACAGGAGTAAATTCGGATAATTAGATATGGGATATAGCCTCCCGACAATGTGAGAAAAGTCTTTTGGTTCTTTTCTAATTAGTCCGTTTAACTGGTAGTCCAACCAATGAGGTAGACTTGGCATAATAATATAATCCGGTAGTTTCTACAAATGTCTACCGACAATGTTTGAAAAGTCTTTTGGTTCTTTTCTCCAGAAAAGAACACCCCTATTTAACTAATGTGCTAACAAATCTAATAGTATCATCAGCTAATTCTTTAACAAAATCTCTTGCAATTTTAGAGAGAGGTCTTTCGTCGATTTTGTCAAAAATAGCATAAATAGGGTCGCCGCCGTTATTAAATCTCATTTGTCTGTCTTGCTTTTTCAAATAGTAGCAGTGAAAATCAGCCGGAATTTCAATAGCTCCTGCGGGTTTTTTGTTTCTTTCTATTGCGTTGTATAATTCTGTCATAATTTTCACTCTCTCTATTAAATATCTCTTACATATATATAAAGTATACAACTTTAAAAAAATTGCCTTTTTTGTTTTATATTATTAAGTTTTGTAAAGATGAATTTTTAAATGGTTTAATTTATAATAAATGAAAAGGAGAACAACATGCCGGATAAAAGCTTTAGAATAGGCATCGGATACGATATCCACCGTTTGGAAGATGGAAGAAATCTTATTGTAGGCGGAGTTAACATTCCATATGAGAAAGGATTGCTTGGGCATTCAGATGCGGATGTTTTGGTGCATGCGATAATTGATGCTATGTTGGGGGCACTTGCATTGCCGGATATAGGAACATTGTTTTCTGATACGGATGAAAGATATAGAAATGCAGACAGTATGAAGCTTTTGAAAAACGTTTCTGAAATTATAATTTGTCATGGATATCATATAGGAAATTTGGATACAAACATAATAGCTCAGGCTCCAAAAATGATGCCGCATATTCCTCAAATGAAAAAGAAGCTATCCGAGATATTGGGAATTGGGATTGGAGATATTTCCGTAAAAGCTAAAACAAAAGAAAATTTGGATTCAGTCGGTGAGGGGCGTGCAATAGAGGCTCAGGCAGTTGTACTGTTGTATAAAGATTAATCAACTACTGCTTGGAATTCTTCTCTAAGCCAATCGACAAGTGCTTTATCTTCACCAAAGAAAATATTAAAGTCCCGTTCAATATTTGGACTTCTTAAAGTTGTACGGTCAATGTTAAAAGCAAGCGGTTCTGTTCCGTCAGGAGCACACTCTGTAAGTGTTTTCGTATCTTTGTCATAAACATTTGAATAATTGAGTCCCAAATCCACACAAAAAGGCATCTTTTTTTTGCCTGTTTTATCATTATATGAAAGCAAACCAAATGTTCTGCAAATTAGTCCTCTTGCTTGATAGACAGAACAGACATTGTCGACAAGAAACGGGCATTCATAAAGCTTTTGTCTGGAAGACTTAAGTAAATTTGATATATTTGCATCTACTTTATCCTTAATTTGCTGTTCAAGCTCGTTGTATTTAAACAATATTTCAATAAATTCAAGCTCAGACATCGGATACTCACCTTCTTTGCAGCAGTATGCACAACCTTTTTGACACTTAATAAAAGGTGCTTGTTTTTTAAACATTTTATCCAGTTTTTCATCAAGAATTTGAAGATATTTTCTATACCTGTTAATCATCAGTTGTCCTTATTTCTTTTTTCCATAATAATTTCTTTTCTCTCGAGTTTTGAGAAAAGTTGAGAATTTAGCTCACCGCCTATAAGCATAAGAATAGAAGTATAGTACAACCAAACCATTAGAACAGCAAAACCGCCGATAGTACCATATACAAAGTTATATGTATGTAAGTTATTAATGTAAATTGAAAATCCCCACGAACCGAGTAACCAGGAAATAGTAAAAAATATAGCCCCCGGAATAGCACTCCTTCTGCGAACATTTTCTTTTCCGCCGAGATCAGGAAGTATATAATAGTGCAAATAAGCCATTACAAACAGCGCAACAAATGCAACCGGCCAACGTGTAAATAAAACCACATTTCCAACGTGTACTGTTAATCCGAGGTATGTTACCAAAAATTTAATTATAACTTTTCCGAATACAATTAAATTGATACTTAAAAACAGTACAAGCGCATTAACAAAAACCATAACAAGAGAAAGCATTCTTGTGTATATAAAAGAACGTGTTTCTTCAACTTTGTACGCTCTATTCAAACCCTTTAAGACAATTGCAATAGCATTTGTCGACAGAATAACCGTAATACAAAAGCCCAGTGTTGCAACCAATCCGCCTTTAGTAAAGAACCATACTTCATTGAGTACTGTTTGGAGCAAACGAATCACATCACCCGGCATAACTTCTTGCAAGAATTGCGCAAGCGGAGCAATAAAACTATGCCTGCCCATCCACCCAAAAATATCAGTTAAGAACAACATAAATGGGAAAATACCTATAACAAGCATGAATCCCATTTCCGATGCCATTCCGAAAAAGTCATTGTCAATTGCGGATTTTACAATATTTTTAATTATATTGAATATACGTTTAAACTTCACTGCTTAATCTCTTTCAGTAATTTTTTTACCGCATCACTTACACTCGCTTTTATTGTACATCCTGCTGCATAAGTATGTCCTCCCCCGCCATATAGGGAGCAGATTTTAGCGACGTCTATATTTTTACTTCTCATTGAAATCTTTGTTAATTTTGTATCAACTTCTTTTGCAACAAAAGCAACTTCAGTTGTACTGATTGCTCGTAGTGTTTCTGCAATTCCGTCAGTATAATCATCTCCGGCTGAAAATTTTTCTAAATCTTTTTTAAACACTGCAGTATAAGCAATTTTTCCTTCTTCAAGAAATTCAGCTTTGCTAATACAGTAATTCTGAAACATAACAAAATTTTTTGATTTTGTTTCATAACATTGCTTGTATATATAGTTAGGGTTTGCACCGGAATCAACCAAATCTGCCGCAGCTCTCAAAGTAGCGGAAGAAGTGTTTTCAAATCTAAAATTTCCTGTATCAGTCATAATTGCAGTATATAGACTTATTGCCGAATCCTTATCAATTTTCCAACCGTTTTGTTTGAAGTAATTAAAAAGAACCTCTCCACAGGAGCTTGCTTCAGGTTCGATAATTTGATAGTCACCAAATCCCGGATTAGTTTTGTGGTGATCAATGTTAACCGAGACTTTAGCTTTTTCAAAAAACACCCTTGAATCTAAAACTCTTTCTATGGATGCAACATCCAGCGAGATTACAAGGTCATATACAAGAGATTTATCAAAATATCTTTGTGCAAGATTAATATTTGGCAAGAATTTGTAGTTGAAAGGCAGATTAGATACAATACTCATGTCAGCTTTTTTCTTAAATCTATTCAGAATCATTGAATACATTGCACACATAGAGCCTAATGTATCTCCGTCAGGATTCATGTGAGTGAGTAGCAATATCTTTTTTGCAGATTTTATGATATCATCTAAATTACAATTCATATGAGTATGTTACCATAAAGCAGCGTCGGGGGAAAGTAATTTTTAATGGGGAAAGTTCTTTATACAGATTTTGAGGGCATTGATTCTGTCATTGAAAATATGATGGATAATCCTCAACTTAAGAAGGCAGTCGCAAGAACCACTCTGATAAATTTTTGGGACAAAATTCTTCCTCAAAAATTTAAGAGGCGGTCTCATCCATATTCTATGCTTCCCGGCGGAATTATGGTAATAGCTTGCGAAAATCCTGTTGTAGCACAAGAGTTATCTCTTTATAAGGTAATATTAATGAAGAAGTTTGAGCCTTATTTGAAAACGCTTAAGCTAAATGTAAAAGATTTAAAATTTGACCCCAAAAAATGGATTCGTTAGTTATTGAAATGATATAATTCTAATATGGAAAGAAAATTTGAAATTGTTTCTAAATACAAGCCTTCCGGTGATCAGCCAAAAGCAATAGAGCAACTTGTTGACGGACTAGAAAAGGGGTATGATACACAGACTCTTTTGGGTATTACAGGCTCAGGTAAAACTTTTACTATCGCAAATGTTATTGAGAAAGTTCAAAAGCCTACTCTTATTATTGCTCACAATAAAACTCTTGCAGCTCAGTTGTACAACGAATTTAAGGAGCTTTTTCCAAATAATGCGGTTGAATACTTTATATCATACTATGATTATTATCAGCCCGAAGCTTACATTCCAAGAACTGATACTTATATTGAAAAATCCGCAAGCATAAACGAAGAAATTGACCGCCTTAGGCACAATACAACAAGAAGCCTATATGAAAGAAACGACGTAATAATAGTTGCGTCTGTAAGTTGTATCTACGGTTTGGGACTTCCTGAAAGCTATTTTAGAGGGACTATAAAAATATCTGTCGGAGACACTTTAGAGCGGAATGATTTGATAAAACACCTTGTAATGACACGCTATACAAGAAATGATATGGTTCTAGAGCGTTCTACATTCAGAGCAAGGGGTGATATTTTAGAAATCATGCCTGCTTACGAAAAAATAATTACAAGAATTTACTTTTTCGGAGATGAGATTGAAAAAATTGTAAGAATAGACAACTTAACCGGAGAAATAATAGAAGTTCCGGAAAGTGTATATATTTATCCGGCAGTGCATTATATAGCTTATGACGAAAATGAAGATGAAACCATTGATATGATTAGGCAGGAGTTAAAAACGAGAGTTGCCGAGTTAGAGAGCGAAAATAAGATTCTGGAATCTCAAAGACTTCAACAGAGAGTAAAATATGATATAGAGATGATTAAAGAAATGGGGTACTGTTCAGGAATAGAGAATTACTCGAGAATAATAGAACGCCGTCCGATTGGCTCAGCACCTGCGACGTTACTGGATTATTTTCGAGGAGATTTTTTAACTGTAATTGATGAATCTCACGTTACTCTCCCTCAGCTAAACGGAATGTACCACGGGGACGCTTCAAGGAAGCAGGTTCTTGTTGACTTTGGATTCAGACTCCCGTGTGCAAAGGATAACAGACCTTTGAAATGGGATGAATTCTTTAATAAAGTCGGACAGAAAATATACATTTCTGCAACCCCCGGAGATTTCGAAAAAGAAACTTCCGCCCAACTGGTAGAACAAATAATTCGTCCGACAGGGCTTGTTGATCCGAAAATAAGTGTTCGTCCTATTGAAACTCAAATTAATGATTTAAAAACAGAAATTTATAAAAGAGCAAAAAAAGACGAACGTGTACTCATTACAACTTTAACAAAACGTATGGCGGAGGATTTGTGCGATTATTTCCTCCAAGACGGAATCAGGGTAAGATATCTTCATAGCGGTATTAAGTCTATTGAGAGAGTTGAAATACTTCGTGATTTGAGACTTGGCGAGTTTGATGTCCTTATAGGTGTTAACCTGCTAAGAGAAGGACTTGACATTCCGGAAGTTTCACTCGTTGCCATAATGGATGCTGATAAAGAAGGATTTTTGCGCTCGGATACAAGTTTAATTCAAACAATCGGACGTGCTGCTCGTAACGCTTGCGGCGAAGTTATTATGTATGCTGATAAAATCACAGATTCAATGAAACGCGCAATTGATGAAACAAATCGCAGACGTGAAATTCAACTTGAGTACAACAAAAAATACGGAATTATTCCAAAAACTATTAAAAAACCGATTGAAAATAACTTGTTGTCTCTTGTTGCAAGCTATCGTGATTTAGAAGATATCGTTGCGGAAGAAATGGTTGATTTGGGCATTGATAAAAAGGATTTACCAAAATTAATATCCAAGTTGGAAAAAGATATGCACAAAGCCGCAAAAATTCTTGATTTTGAACGTGCCGCAGAAATTCGTGACCAACTTAAAAAACTCAGAGAAATGATTTAAAAAGGGCATAGTGCTTTTATTTTGCAATATGCCCAAATGTTGTTTAAAGATATTTCACGTTTATATAAATTGTACAAATAATTAGCGAAATAGCAACAACTGCAATACCGTATTTAAGGAATCTCATAAATGAAATAGGATGTCCTTCTTTCGCTGCATTTTCCGAGACAATAACATTAGCTGCCGCACCAATTATAGTAAGGTTTCCACCCAGACAAGCACCCAATGACAAGCACCACCAAAGAGGAAATGCATAGTCCGCACCTTTTGCGCTCTCTATAACTTGCAGCATCGGAGCCATAGTTGCCGTGTAAGGAATATTGTCAATTACACCGGAAATTAGTCCGGAAGCCCATAATATTAGCATTGATGCTGCTTGTTGAGAGCCTTGAGTCACATTCAAAATCCACTCAGCCATTAATTTTATTCCGCCGGAAGCTTCAACTCCGCCGATTATTATAAATAAACCTATAAAGAAAAATATTGTATTCCACTCAACGTCTTTTAATATATCTGTAGGTTTTTCAAAAAGCAGAAGTACACTTGCGCCAAGCATTGCAGCAATACAAGTTTCAATATGAGTTATATCGTGTGTGACAAACCCCAATATTACCAGCCCTAGAACAAGCATTGAGCGAATCATAAGATTTTTATCTGTTATTGTATGTGAATTATCAATATTTGCCACTTCCTGCATTTTATCCGCATCTGCGTGAAGCATTTTGCGGAATATAACCATAAGAACTGTTATAACTGTAAATAATATAATTGCCACAACGTCTGTAAGATTCCATAAGAAGTCCATAAAAGAAAACCCCGCAGCACTTCCTATAATGATATTAGGCGGGTCTCCGATTAAAGTAGCAGTTCCACCGATATTTGACGCAAAAACTTCTGTTAACAAAAACGGGAGCGGGTCAATATCAAGTTTTCTTGCAATTGCAAATGTAATAGGCAAAACCAAAATTACTGTTGTTACGTTGTCCAGAAATGCGCTTGTAACTGCAGTAAACAGACCTAATGCAACTAATACTTTTATAGGACGACCTTTTGTAAGTTTTAAAAGTTCGTTTGCAATATATGTAAACACCCCGCTTCTTGTTGAAATATTTACAATAATCATCATTGAAACAAGCAGGAATATTACATTAAAATCAACAAAATTAATAAAATAATGCGGATTTAGTGTTTCTCCGCTCATTTTTGTCTGGCTTACAAGCCCCAATAGAATCGTAATGCCGGCTCCCAAAAGCGCAATTGTGACTTTCGGAATTTTTTCAGTCGCAATGAATATGTAAGCAAGGATTAACAATCCTGCGGAAATCATAACATTGTTCGCTGATACAAATGAATGTACCATTTCCATTCCTTATCTCCTTCTTATACTTATACGATTCTAGTCTAGCACAAACAAACCTTCGCATAAAATAAAACGTCCGAGTTTAACAACTTCACAGTATTTTTCGAGAGAATCCGTAAAACATTTATTTTCACAAAATCCTCCTGATAAATAAATTTTTTGTGGTTTTTTAGCAAAATTCCAAGCATTGTAGGCAATTCCGTGAACGAATTTTGATATTGCATCCGAAGCTTTTTCTCCGCCGGATATTGAATCCATTATTTTTTCCATTCCGAATATTCCACATGTCACATTGAATTTTTCTTCGTTAAATTTTAAATCTTCTGCTTTTAAGTCATAAAATTTTAAAAGCATTTCGACAGTTGCACCGGTAGAACTTGCACAGGCAGTATTCCAGTCCATATCATGAAATTTGTTATTTTTAAACTTTATCCACTTAGCGTCACGGCTGCCCAAATCAAGTATTGTTGAATCGGATTCAATACTATGAAGTCCTGCGCCTTTTGCAAGTGCGATTATTTCATTCTCGTTTGCATTTGCCATGTGACCGCAAGAGCGTGTCGGTACGATGTTAAGACTCTTTATAATATTGGAAGGGACTATATAGCAGAATTTTTTATTCTTATTGCAAATTAAAAACTCGGAGCTTAGAGATTCCAAAACTCCTTCTGAAATTATTTTAGAATATGTTGTTCCTGCATCCAAGTATAATTTCATTTTTTACCTTTTTGTATATTTAAATTTTACCATACGCAAATTCAATCTTAACCAAAACATTAAAATATTATTTAGTTGAGAATATTTTCACCTATTTATGTTATAATGTTACAGGTATCGTTAAATAGCCGAAAAACGGCATGAAATCTTGGAGAGGATAATTTATGATAGATTTCTTATTGAAATTACTTGGGGATCCCAATGAAAAAAAAGTAAAAAAAATACTTGGCATAATAGACCACATAAACGCTTTGGAACCGGAATTTGAAAAGATGACGGATGATGAACTGAGGGCTAAAACAGATGAGTTTAAAGAAATTCTTGCAAAACGCCCGAAATCTGATAATGTCAAAGCTGACAGAATTTTAGAGAAAGAAACTTTGGATAAACTTCTTCCGGAAGCATTTGCAACAGTCAGAGAGGCCGGCAAGCGTGTATTAAATATGCGCCACTTTGATGTTCAATTGATAGGCGGATATTTTCTGCATAACGGGCATATAGCAGAAATGAGAACCGGTGAAGGTAAAACTCTTGTTGCAACTCTTGCTGCGTACTTGAATGCGTTAACAGGTAAAGGAGTTCACGTTGTTACAGTAAACGATTACCTTGCAAAACGTGACAGTGAATGGATGGGAAAAATTTACAAATTTCTCGGCTTAACGGTCGGAGTAATTTTATCAAATCAACACGATGCTGAAGAATTTAATCGTAAACGTGCAGCGTATGCTTGTGATATTACATACGGTACAAATAATGAATTCGGGTTTGATTATTTAAGGGACAATATGGCAGCATCAAAAGAGATGCTTGTTCAAAGACCTTTTAATTATGCAATTATCGATGAAGTTGACAGCATATTAATAGACGAAGCCAGAACACCGTTAATTATAAGCGGTAGAGTCGAAAAGTCGGCTGATACTTATACTCTTATGGCAAAAGTAGCTCCTCAACTTGAAAAAAATATCGATTACGAAGTCGATGAAAAGAATAAAAATGTAATATTTACAGAAGACGGTATTGATCACGCTCAAGAAATAATCGGATGCAAAGATTTGTTTGATATCAATAACCAGTACGCACATGACCTTCTCAATGCATTGAAAGCAAAAGAATTATTTATAAAAGATACCGACTACGTTGTTAAAGACGGTGAAGTTATGATTGTTGATGAGTTTACCGGAAGATTGATGCCGGGACGTCGTTGGTCTGACGGACTTCATCAAGCAATAGAAGCAAAAGAAGGGGTTCAAATTCAGGATGAGACTCAAACGCTTGCAAGCATAACTTTCCAAAATCTATTCCGCCTGTACCCTAAACTTTCCGGCATGACAGGTACCGCAATGACAGAAGAAGCGGAATTCTGAAAAATATATAATCTGGAAGTTACTGCTATTCCTACAAATAAGCCGGATATAAGAATTAATTATCCTGACGTTATTTATAAAACAGAGATTGCAAAATATAATGCCGTAGTTGATGACATTATCGAGCAAAATAAAATCGGCAGACCTGTTCTTGTAGGTACTGTAAGTATTGAAAAATCAGAATATATTTCACATCTTTTAAAACAAAAAGGTATAAAGCATAACGTTTTAAATGCAAAACAGCATGAACGTGAAGCGTACATTATTGCTCAAGCAGGACGTGTCGGTGCTGTTACAATTGCGACAAACATGGCAGGTCGTGGTACCGACATATTATTAGGCGGTAATGCAGAGTTCTTAGCCAAAGAAGCCTTGGATAAGCAGGGTGTTACGGAAGATTCTCCGAATTATGAAGAACTAAAAGACAAGGCTTTGGCAGATGCCCGCTTAATCACAGAATCAGAGCACTCTAAAGTTGTTGAGCTAGGCGGACTTCATGTTATCGGTACGGAACGTCATGAGTCAAGACGTATTGATAATCAGCTTAGAGGTCGTGCGGCTCGTCAGGGAGACCCGGGTTCTACGAGATTCTTCCTGTCGCTTGAAGACAACCTCATGAGAATTTTTGGCGGAGACAAGATTACCGGATTGATGAATATGCTTAATGTCGATGAGAATATGGCTATCGAGTCTTCTCTTATTACACGTCAAATTCAATCAGCGCAAAAGAAAGTAGAAACGTATCACTTTGACATTCGTAAGAGCGTTCTTCAATATGATGACGTTATGAATATTCAAAGAGAAAAATTCTATGCCCAACGCAGAAAAGTGCTTGAAGGCAAAGATTTGCGTACAGACATTGAATACATGATAGACAGAGAAATTGATAGGCTGCTCAAAAGCTATATAGCGCCTGAAATGAATCCTGAAGAGTATATACAAGAAGATTTGGAAACACTCGTGAAAGAGCTTCATTCTACAATTCCTCAATTAGGATATATAACAATCGATAATATTAAGCCATACAGATATTCAAGAATATATGATTCTATAAAAGAGGCTGCTCAAAAAGCATACAAAGACCACGAAGACCAAATTATCGGATTCTATAATGCAGTTTCTGCACAATATGACCCTAATTTTGTTCCGCAAGAATTATATACTTCAGATAATATGATGAGATCTCTTGAAAGAGACATATTGCTCAGAGTAGTTGATAATCAATGGATTGACCACCTTCATAATATTGATATGTTAAAAGACGGTATAGGACTGAGAGTATACGGGCAAAAAGACCCACTTATAGAATATAAAAAAGAAGCATATGACCTATTTAACAAAATGATGTACGAAATTCAAAGCAATACAGTTAAATACCTGTTCCGTGCAAAATTCGGTATTCAGTTTGTGTCAGATGATGACGTTCAAATAGTTGAAGGATAGCAGGGGGAAATTTTTAACTAAAAAATAACGACGGTTTTTATTTACGGCCGCCGTTATTTTTATATTAATTTTAAATTAGTAATTGTAAATAACTCTCCAGTTATTATCAGCGACTGAGCCTGCACATGTTTCACCTGTGCCAACACTGTTTGCATTACAACCGGAATTGTTGTTTGCTTGCCAAGTATTACCTGGGTTATTAAGGGTTTGCGGAAGGTATCCTGCGCTAACTTCTGTCTGACCGCCTGCAGGAATCATTGAGCCGTTGTTATCCATTCTGAAAAGGAATAAATCGATACCTAATTGGTTTGGTCTTGTATTGAATCCATTTATATCAAATAAAACATCTGCAAAAATTCCCCTATGAGCACCTCTTGCAGTGCCTCTACTGTTATTTGCTGGCAATCTTAAGGATATGCCCATGCTTTCTCCGCTGTCAAAATTAAATATATAATATCCCCTATATGTCCCATTCGTGTCACCTCCATAGTTCTTAATCTTCAGATCACTATTATCATATATTGATAATTGATTACTGTTGTTGCTATTTTGAGTCCCTCTTACTACAGATGCTATTTCATTTAAATATGCTGTGGTTTGAGCAGGCCGATTATTATTATTTGCATCGCCGTTAACAGATAATACACTTCTCAAAGTTGCTGAACTGTTTTCTTCCAAGATTAATTCGTTAGCATTTTCCATTGTGTTAATAAATTTTCTCAAGGAAGGTCCAACCCTTGATGCCTGAACCCCGAAATTAAGGTTCGGAAGCGTTAATGCCGCTACAACTCCGATTATACCTAAAGTTATTAAAACTTCTGCTAAAGTAAAGCCGTTTTTCTTCATATTAGCCCTCTCTTTTTATTGTTTACATTATAATTTTAACATTTTTTTATTTGTTAGTCCAGTTATAAAAAAGAACCGAACTTTGTTGTTCGGCTCTTCTTATTTCATTATTTACTATTGATAAAGCGGCGCCAATTTCTTTTCTTGCTGAGGAATAACGCCTTCTGCTATAGATTGGTAAACTCTGTAATCTATTTCAGGGAAACAGTTATCTATACTTTCTATTTCGGAAAGTTTACCTTCGTCAATAGAACCGCTTTCAATCATATCTGCAATCAAACTAAATCTATCAACGTGTTCGTTAAATCTGTCTGTTGCATAATCTTTTGCCTGCCATGTTGTAATCAAGAACGGCCAGTCAGAAGATTGAAGTAACAAGTTTTCTCTTGCCAATTGATTTAGCGCTCTGTGCAATAACTTATCTTCAGGAATTTCCTGATGAGCATCAACAATTGAGCATATACGTTTTTCGCAAGAGTGAATAATCGGCCACATCCATTCTGTCAAATGGTTCATCCAAACATAGAAATGACCGCCTTGTCCCCAAGAAGATTCTGGTATTTGAATAGCTTCTTTCGGAGGATATTTTGTAATATATTCGCCTGCAGTCATTCTTTCAACTTCAGGTATATATGTATGGAATTTTTTAATTACTTGCTTAATAAATTCAACTCCTTCAAACCACCAGTGTCCAAATAGTTCTGTATCAAACGAAACCATTACCAACCCTTCTTTTCCGGTTGCTTTCTTATAATCATTCATCATATGATAAAGAAGTGTTGTATAGTGATCTGAGTTTTCGTTAACTTTGTTCATAGCAAGCACCGGATCATAAAGCATTTTGTCACCTAAATCCGTAGTAGGAGATGTTATTCTCCAATAATGCATGCCTGATTTATCGTCACGTTTGTGGAACTCTCTAAAACAACCATCACCTGGGTATCCGTCAGCAGCTGACCATACTTGATATCCTGCCCTGTCATTTCTTCCCATTACCGCAACTTGTGCATCAGGAAGCCAGTATGCTGAATATGTATCATATCCTGTAGCAGGTCTTTCAGGAAGCGGAATGTACTCAATGTTGCCGTAAACACCGATTACACGTCTGTTACCGATTGAATTTCCACCTTCTATAACGTGAGACTCAGTAAAGAAGTAATGAATGTCATTGTTTTGAAGTGTTACTTCTATAGCAGGTCTCCAGTGTTTTTGACCGTCTTTGCCGACATATTCGTATCCTTGACGGTAAGCACATTCAGGAAGCCATGCACCCATTGCCTTTTTGCCAAATAATCTTTTTGTTGTATCCTGCCCAACTTTGAATTGAGCATTCAAGTTGCTGTCTGTTGCAAGCAGCGGTGAAAAACCGTGAGTTGCACCTGAAGTAGTAATTTCAATACATCCTAAATCCTGATATTTTTTGAAATACTTGATAAGATTCATTTCATATTTGTTTACAAAATCATCTCTCAATTTATTCCATAAATCGAAATAGTATTTTGCAAGATATTTCAAATGTTGAGAGTGAGCAACCTTAGGATCCGGATATCTTTCCAAATCTTTTGATACTGCAGCGATTTGTGCATCTATGTATTTTACAAATCCATGCTGTAAATGTTCATCGTTTAATTGCTCAGCTAAAATCGGGGTAATACCGACCGTTAATTTCGCTTTTATACCTTCATCGTATAATTCCGAAATAGCATTCAAAAGGGGTACATAGGTTTCTGCCATGCACTCATAGAGGTTTTCTTCTCCGAAAGGCCACATACCTGCTTTTCTGTAGTAAGGCAAGTGGCTGTGTAACATAAATACGAATTGTCCGACTGACATTTTTGCCTCCGTTTGTTTCTCGTGCTTGTCGATTTTTTAATCGGCTTTTATATATTTTTACATTATTATATATAACACAATCTTAAAAAAAAAGTAACTCTTAAGTATTAGTTATGTGGAATAATGTTACAATTGTTTACTATATTTTAGCGAATGTTTTGGGAAAATTGTATTATATATGAGTTATATAATATTTTTTTGTAAAATTGTGCATCTATAAGTATTTTATCCGATCGCAAACATTGTTTTTCCGTTCGCTGAACACGTTGCACAAAAATCCGTTTCCGCATTTATAGAAGTTGAGTAATCTTTAAAAGAACTTCCCATTCTTCCCCTGTAATCTCCGGATAAAAACGGACAAGCATAGACTCCTCCCGAACTTAAAATTCTGCCTTTCATACAATCTGTTGAAGGGGATGGTTTTGAAAAGTTTTCATCTTCAAAATTCGGATACGAAACATTTATCTGAATATCTACTACATCCATTTCATTATTTTTAAATATTTGCTTAAAATTCTCTTTTATTTCTTCTTGAGACAGTTTGTAAAAGTTTTGAACAGAAAGTACTGAGGTAAAATGATATCTGCCAAGAATTTTTAGGGCAGAAATTGTTTGTCTGAAGTTTCCTCTGTACCTTGCTTTATCATTCATGATTTCGTCATAATGCGCAAGCGTAAGTTTGAAAAATATCTGGTTAGTTCCCTCATCTTCAACTTTTTTTAAAAAACGTATTTTTTTCTCATTAAGAAAACTTGAATTTGTGCAAATACACACATTACATCTTTTGAGACACAATCTTAATATTGCGTTAAAATCCGGATGTGTCATCGGCTCGGCACCCGTCAAATAAATGCAATAAATATCGTCCCTAGATGTATCAATCAAAGCCTCTTTTATTGTATCAATTGACAGAAAGTCCTTAACTTGCTTTGAAACCGGAAAATCTATGTAACAACTTGAGCATCTTTGATTACAATTTTTTGAAGTCAAATCAATAAATAAGTTATTTAATTCTTCAAGTTCGTAAGTTGGCGCTGTACAAATACTCATAAAATCCTCCTGTTTGATTTGTGACTAATTTATATTATTCAAATCAAATAAGGAAAAAAATAGCATATATAGGGAAAAATTTATTACCTAATCGGGTAAAAATTTGCATATAAAAAAGACCTCGCAAGGTCTTTTTTAGTTTTAAAAATTATTCATTTTATGCAAAATACATAAATTTATGATCAGAATGTCCTAAACCGTTAGTATAAGTAGAATCTTGCGCTCCATAAGTCGGAGTTTTTTCTCCGTCAATTCTACTTATTGCAGCAAACGGATTATATCCCTGTTCACCGGTCGGCTGAACCCGTTTCGCACCACCGCCTGCTCCAACTCCCTCGGTGGGATTCAGCGGCATTATCGGTTTAAATAAATTAATTTTGTCAATTGCGCCCATATAAATATACCTATTTTATCTGTACATATATATAAAGTATTCTGAAATTCAAAAATTGCTAAATTTTAAAAATTTTTTACAAAAGTTTACATATATATTTTCATTCTTCCTCAATTAATGAATTGATTTATCCAAAATATTGCAATAGTCATCAAAATATAAAAAAATTAATCAGTTCTTATTCGTTCAAGATATTTTACAAAATATGAACAAGCTGCCGGTATTACACTTAAAACAACAAGCACCTTCATAATACCAAAATTTTGTGCAAACATTCCTACGACAGAAAGACAAAGTGCGACAATTCCCCAACAAAACCCGTTAATGAACCCTGCAACGATGCTTTTGTACTTAGGCAATAATTTCTGCGCCCACACCATTGTCACAGGCTGAGCAAGCATTGTTGTAAATCCCATTAGCGTAAACAGCGCAATCGACAGTACCTGATGCTCTTTATATATCAATCCGAATAAAAGCATCATAGGAAACGTTCCAAGCATAGAGATGTAAATAACTGTTTTTGAGCCGGCATGTTTTTCTATGTAAGGGCTTATAAGCGAACCTATACCGCCTGCAAACACAAACAAAAACAAAGCAAAGCCTATATAAAAAGCTGAATATCCCATACTCTTCCATAAAAACGGAAGCAAAATACACGAGCCATTTGTAATTAGCGATTTCATCATTGAAATCAGCATTAGCAGATTCATTTGTCTGCTTCCCAAAATATCTTTAAAAGACTGAATAAATTCTTTGTGTTCAGGAAGTTTTTGCGATAAAGAAAGCTTCGGGATAAAACAAAACATACTAAATGCCAAGGTTAGCCCAAGGAGCGATGTCCAGCAGATTTTATCCAATCCGAGAATTTGAGTAATGAATGCAGCAATCAACGGCCCAAATGCAAATCCAATCGAGCCCAGACTCATATAAATACCCATATTATCGGTACAGTTTTTGGATTTAGAAAAATTAGTTACAAACCCGATTGATTGCGGATGAAAAAAACTTCCGCCAAGACTGCCCAGTATCATACAAACAACAAGCAGATATATATTAGGAGCAACCGGTGTTAGCGGAATAAACACGGAAACAAGAATTAGCCCCCAAAAGATGAAGAATCTTTTAAGCATATTATCAGCAAAAAAACCAAACAACGGTTGAAGCATTGAAGAACAAATGTGTGCAATACTAATAATAATGGTTGCAATACCAACCGTAAAATTCAATCGTTCTGCAATAAACGGCATAATCGGATTTAGGAATCCGGTATAGACGTCACAAACAAAGTGCGCAGTACATAACCATAATATAGCTTTTTTAATATTATATGAACATTTTTCCATATTTAATCACATTTACCACAGTCATCAAAAGACAAAATCTACATAATTACCTGACTTATCCCCTTGTAAACTTGGATATATCAAAAACTCTGAGTGCAAAGTAAGGTGTTTTCCTGCCTTTTTCTATTAAGAACATTACAAATGTATCATCAAAATAGAATTTTCTGGGATGTTCAATTCTTCCAGGGCCTGCTGAGGTAAGCATCATAGTCATCGCAGCTTCACTTTTAAGTTTAACACCCTGATTATTCATTTCAAATTTAACAGTCTCCAATGCCTTATCAACCTTTAAATTCGTTCCTTTTATTCTCCGACCTGTAAGCTCGCTAAATTGTTTTTCTTCAAAAAACTTTATGTTCGGAATCTTAAGCTCATCAACATGGGCAAATCCTGTATTACCTCTATATGCATCACGTTTCTTTATTAAGTCTTCATAAATTAAATCAAACGACTTTGAAGTTGGAGTTTTGTATAGAATAACCTCATCATTGGAAGTTGTATCCAAGACAACAGCATAGTCTTCGGGAGAGTTATAGAAAAGAACTCTGACACCTTTACCCAGTTTATCATCAGAGCGTCTGTTTATGCCAAAATAATCGGTTTTCTTATCTTTAAATTTAGATTTCCCCAGTTTATCAAAAGCATTTACGAATTGAAAATCCTTTTTGAGCATTGCATATATAATATAACTTTCGTTTCTCGGACTCCAATCAATTTGGTCAAGAATATCACTTTTTTCATTAAATTTTTTCTTAATACCTTTTTCAATAATTCCTTTAGTTCGCTTTGAAATTTTACCCATATATTTGTAATAACATTTGTCTGAAATATTAGAAGTCGAAAACTCTCTTTTATTCAACAGGTTTGCATTTTCCGGATTTCCTTCAATAAATTTGACTTCTCCGAATGTAACTCTGTCCATAAGTTCATTCCAGACAATTTGGAACGTACCGACCCAAACTCTATCCTGAACGTTTGATTTGCTTTGCATTGTTGGCAGCACATCAATTTCCGATGCAAAAACCTGCGGTATATTAATCGCTAAAAATAATAAAACAAACGACAGAAACTTTTTCATAAACTTCATTCCCCCTATATCAAATTTTATCAGGAAAAATAAACGAACTCAATTACTATTTATGTTAATATAACTATATGAAAATAGCACCATTTAAAATAGAAGAATGGATGAACAGATATGAATCATCTGCGCTGTATGACCTTACAACAACTTGTATAAAGCCGTTGTCACTAAAAGAGTTGTGCAGTTCAGTTCCTGATGAAATAATGAACAAAAACTTAGGATACGGAGATATTGAAGGTTCAGACAGACTTAAAGATGCAATAAAAAATCTTTATATAAATCAAGAACGAGAAAATATTACAGTAACTCATGGCGCAATAGGTGCAAATCAATTAGTATTTTTATCGCTTATTGAAAAAGGAGACTAGGTTATATCAATCGTTCCGACATATCAGCAGCACTATTCGATTCCGCAAGCTCTGGGAGCAAATGTAAAGCTTTTATTTTTAAAAGAAAAAAACAACTGGCTTCCGGATTTAGAAGAACTTTTTATGACAATGTCATCAAAAACAAAACTCCTTTGCCTGAATAATCCTAACAATCCGACAGGAGCGGTAATTCCTGATGAAATGTTAAAAGAAATCGTTGAAATAGCAAATAAATACAACATATGGATATTGTCAGACGAAGTTTACAGAGGTTTAAATTTATATGGAAATCCTTATTCACTGTCTATTGCGGATATTTATGAAAAAGGAATTTCGGTTGGAAGCATGTCAAAAACATATTCTCTTCCCGGACTTCGAGTAGGTTGGATAACAGCAAGAGAAGATTTAATAAATGAGATTAATCATCAAAGACAATACAATACAATTAGCATTAGTATTATAGATGATTATTTTGCTTCTTTGGCGCTTGAAACCAAGAACAGTATTGCATACAGAAACTTTGATATAATGCGCAAGGGTTTGACAGTACTAGAGGAATGGATTGCAAGTGAAATTTATGCTGACTGCATTCTTCCGAGAGGAGGTACTACGGCGCTTATAAGATACAAGAAAGACATTCCGTCAAGAGATTTTGCAAGAAATCTTCAGCGTTCAACCGGAGTTGCAGTGCTTCCGGGAGAAACGTTAGAAATGGAAGGATATTTCAGACTCGGATTCTGTACTGATGCTCTTTCTCCTGCTCTTTCTCTAATCTCTGAATTCATAAGAGAGTTATGATTTATATTTTCGGGAATTTTATAACCCATGCGCTATTTTTATGCACCCTATAAAAATACGTATTCAGTTACTTATAATTACCCTTCGGAATTAAAATACTCTAAAATCCCTTTACAAATACCTTTTGCAGCTTTTTGGGCAAAATCTTTCGAACCATAAATTACTGAATCAAGCGGGTTTGTCATATATGCAGTCTCAACAAGTACTCCAATATAATTTGTAGGTCTTATTACAGCAAAACTCGCAGTTCTAACACCGTCATCCCGAGTGCCGAGAGTCTTTGTAACATTTTTTACAAGAGATTCCGCCAAATCTTTTGAATTCTTATTAAAATAATAAACACTTGTTCCACGATTTTTATGAATATCCATTGGAATATCCGGAATTGAATTTAAATGAATGCTGACAAAAATATCAGCTTCATTATCTTTTGCAATCTGAACTCTGTCATTTAAAGACAAGTTTGAATCATAGTCTCTTGTCATGATAACATTAAATCCTTCAGCCTTAAGCATTTGAGCCAATTGAATAGCAATGTTTAAGTTAATATCCTTTTCTTCATCCCCGAGACAACCGATTGCACCTTTTTCTGCTCCGCCATGCCCTGCATCAACAACAATTGTACATTCGTTAATATTCTCGGTAAGTTTTTTTACTTTGAATGTATACTCCCCTTCATCCATTTTAACGCTATATATGTACTTATCCGGCTTCGGAATATTTATGTTGTAGACAGAATCTTCAGAAAGTTCCGGATTGTATACTCTGAAAAGAATTTCCTTATCGGTGTCTTCTATTGTATATGGCAGACGCTTTGTAAATGAAATAGTTTGAATTATAGCATTTTTGAACCTTTCACTATTCATTCCCAAAAACTCACCCATACCTTCCGAATCGGAATTTACAACAACAACGGCATCTTTTGCAATCCACCCTTGTTTGTTCTTTGACAAGAACACTCTGTAAAAACTGCCTTTTGAGCCGTTGATTAATAGTGACGTTCCCTGATAAAGATGCGACATCCTGTTTAGTCCAGCATCAACCGGCGTACTTCTCAGCGGAGTATTGTCGCACTTAACGTATGCTTTTCTCGGACTGAAATCTTCTGTCGGAATTTCTTGATTTTTTATTGTGTTTTTATAAATATTATAAATCTGCATTCCGTATGTTGAGCGAACCATAATTCGATTTTCACCGTCTTTAAGTTTAACGGAGTGTGCAAATGCACCATTTGGCGCAATATAAACACGTTCATCATTTATAGATATTGACTCGTACCCCTTTGCTTTCCCATAGAAAAATGCATAGTTTGTATTAACAATACTCTTTTTTTCAGTCGGTCTGATTAATTCAAACGCATAAGCGTGCATTACGACTGACACAAATAAAATTAATAATAGAACCCACTTCTTCATAATAGGCTTATTCTAATATAAAATTTTACTAAGTGCAATTTTATGTTAGACTAATTTTATGAGTGAAAATTATGTACCGTTATACAGAAAGTATCGTCCTCAAACATTAGATATGCTTGTCGGGCAAGAACACATAAAAAAGACTCTTACCAGTGCAATTGAGCTTGGTAAAATTGCCCATGCTTTTTTATTTACGGGTCCAAGAGGAACCGGTAAAACTTCTACGGCAAGAATTCTTGCAAAATCTCTGAACTGCAAAAACGGGCCGACAATTCATCCTTGCGGAGAATGCGAAAGCTGTAAAGATATCATGAATACAGTGCCTATTGATGTTATAGAAATAGATGCTGCAAGTAACCGAAAAGTTGAAGATACTCAAAGTATTTTAGAAAAAATTCAATATGTTCCGGTGCACGGAAAATATAAAATATATATTATAGACGAAGTCCACATGCTGACAAACCACGCATTTAATGCACTTCTAAAAACATTGGAAGAACCGCCGGAAAATGTAATTTTTATACTTGCCACAACAGAAGTTCACAAAGTTCTTGATACAATAAAAAGCAGATGTCAGAGATTCGATTTCAGAAGAATTACAACTGAGGACATTGTAAAACACTTAAGATACATTTCAGACAAAGAAAATATTAATATCTCGGATGACGCCCTGTTCACAATTGCCAAAAACTCAGCAGGAGGTATGAGAGACAGTATATCTTTGCTTGATCAGCTTAGTCTTTTAGGAGTTACAAAACAAGTTACATCCGAAGACGTTAATGCGATTCTCGGCAGGGTTTCTTTTGACATATTGAATAAATTGAGCGGTATAATTATTACTTCTTCTCCGAATGAAGCAATTGAAGTAATTAACGAAATATACAATTCCGGAAACGAGCCTTTACAAATACTTACAAACTTATCAGAGTATTTTAAAAATCTGCTTATTGTAAAGAATTGTAAAAAAGAACTGTTAAGTGAATTAACAGGGCTGAATGAGCCCCAATTGGAGGAGCTGATAAAACAAAAAGATTTGTTGGAAACGCAGCAAATAGTATTTCTGCTTGAAAAAATTAATTATTATATAAAAGAAATTAAACTTGCTTCAAATCAGCAATTATGGCTGGAAGTCGGCATGATAGATTTGGCAAATATGAACGAAAATTCTACACTCCTCGACTTGCAAAACAGAGTTAAAGCATTGGAAAACGGTTCCGCCATTTCTGTTCACACATCATCTATCCACAAACCACCTGTACAGTCAGTAACTCGTCCTGCTCCTGTTCAGCCGGAGGAAATTACTGAAATGCCAAAAACTTCTATGCAAGATAAACAAGCATCCGAGCAAAAAGAAGTTAAGTATACCAAGAACGAAGATAACGCTCACTCAAGTTATACTAAGCACGATGAAACATTGCAAAAAGCTGACTTAAGTAAAACTGCACAGAGTGAATTTACCACTGGTGAATTTACCCCTCCGCCGATTTCTAAAAAAGCTGACGGAAATAACATTCATTCTCTATGGGAAGCTATGCTGTCAAATATCAAGAGTCCTGCGACAAAAGCACTGCTTAACTTGGCGACTCCTGTCAAAATTGCACCCGACGAGGTTATAATAACGTTTAAAAATGATAAACTCATATCCCAAATTACTACAACAAATAAAAAAGAAATGCTTATTGAAGCAGCAAATTCACTTTTCGGCCAGCAGAATTCATCAGTCACTGTAAGACTTCCGCAGGACGGAGATGGCGAGCTTCAACCTGTTTCTGCACAAAAAACAGAAATTAAATCCATGGGTTCAACTTTTGTCGAAAAAAAAAACAATGAACCCATAGTACAAGAGTTGAACCTTGATGACAGAATTGAAGACGAAGTAGAAAGTAAGCAAGCCCTAAAGAAAACAAATCCTAAAAAATCAACTCAAACATTAAATGAAGAGTCGAAAAAGCGCCTTGAGTCAGACCAAGAAAAAATGGTATTGGATTTGTTTGACGGCAAATATATTGAATAACTATCTTTCAGTTTTTTCGTTTCTATTATTGTTCAAGTAGGTTTTGACATTATTTGACAAAGAAACATTTTGAAGCATCATATTATATTTCTTTAAATCCCCAATATTTGCAGCCTCTTCGAGCAAGTCTCTATGGGTAGAAATTTGGATTCTATTATCGGAATTTAAGTTATCTTCGTTTTTGGAATCTATTTTTCTGATAACCGCATCAATGTCCGAGGAAGTTGAAATGTTATATTTTGAGGCAATTTGTTTAACACTCATGCCCGCTTGGAGCCTGTATAACCACTGAATCGAATACTTATCATTTTCAGAAAGTGCTGAAATACCGTATTGGTGTGGCGTATACATTATATCTGTTTTATAAGGACTGTGATTAAGCCCAAGTGCGTGTCCAATTTCGTGCAGAATCGTGTGATAGACTTCTATATCACTGTCATATTGCTGGTGGATTCTGCCATCAGTTAAGCCAATTGAGACTTCTGCCCCTGCAAGCCTGCCTTGAGAATCCCAATTAAAATAGCAATGCCCCAAAGCTTGTCTGTCAACTCGTTTCCAATCGACATTAATAAGTGAATCGTATAAGTTACTTGTAATTTTAAAATGAAGCTTACCGCCAGTTGCCGCTGACCACACAGAAAAAGCATCCATTACCATTTTCCTGAACTTGTTGTCTTCACCGGGTTTTGAATAAAATTTCATCGGAGCAATATAGACGGTTAAAGTATTAACCGGCCATCTCATAATATTCCCGTTCTTGACACTTCCGTTTAGGTATGTATATCGCTTCATATTGTTATTATACCATATTTAAAAAGTGGATTATTCGTTTCTTCTTAAAAGTTTTTTCATCGATTTACCCCATTGATTTACCCCCCATATATTTACCCCTTCCTTTTAGACCATTTCTGGCTCCAAATTCATCTAAATGGTTGATAACAAACAAAAAAAAATATATGATAATGTAAGAAAATAATAATCGGGGGAGATTGGGGTTTTATGTTCAACAATATCAACGATAATAACAGAGATTTTTTATACAACTCACAGTTTAATGAAACTAACAACGTCATCAATATTGCGGCTGCAAGAGCTGCAATGCAGAGAGAAAAGCTTGCAGCAAACCCGTATGTAGATAAGACAGAGATTTCCGCAGGTGCAATGAAGCTTTTTCAGCGGGACCTTGATATAAATAAGTTTACAAAGCTTGTAGCCGAAGACCCGAATGACAATTCACATCTTGCAAGAATGAAAGAGCTTTTTGACGAAGGCGTAATTGACGTTTATGAAGATGATGTTTTATCAAGTCTTGTAACAAATTCTAAACTGCTTGATGATTTAGGTTTATAAATGTGATAGAATACCTTTATGGTATCGTCGTCAGAATTTTATACCGCAGATAATTCCAATCTGGAAACAAAAAAGCTTGAAGCAGCAAGCGACCACTATAAGCGTGGTAATTATTCTGCTGCCTTAAGGCTTTATTTCAGCCTGCTTAATACAAGTGCCTCGTACAAACTGTATTATAGAATAGGCAAATGTTTTTACAAAATGAATCAGATAGACGAAGCCCGAGAGGCTTTTGAAAAATCAGTTGAGCTGGAGAGTTATAAAAACCCGTCTTACGCTTATCTTGCAACACTTTGTTACAAAAATGAAGATTTAAAAGGTGCAATCTACAACTGGGCATCTGTTTTTGCATACAAACCCGAGGATGAGAATGTTTGTCTTAACCTTGCTACTTCTTATTTTTCAAGAGGAATGAAATTTCAATCGGTATATTATTATGAAAAATATCTAAAATACGCATCGGAGCACGGACAAGAGTACTCTACTATAAAAACGAGTATTGATAAATGTTCTCAGATAGGAAACGAGCTTTTACAAAAAGCTAAGCTTTCGATATCAAGAGGAGACAATAAATCCGCAATAGAGCTTCTGAACTTTGCTATCAAGAATCAGCCGGTAAGTTTTGATATAAACTACCTTTTAGGCTCAACATATTTGTTGGAAAAAGACAACATGCGCTCTATGATATACCTAAAACAGGCATACTGCGTAAATAAGCGCTCTGCTGAAACTCTGCAAAAATTGGCTTCCGCAAGTACAAATTTGGGAGATTATACAACCGCTTATTGTTCAATGAAACGACTTTTACCTTTGGTTATGAATAACCAAAGCGAATATTTAAAAACATTGCAAATGATAAAGGGATTGGAATCCTCGTTTGATAACAAGTCTCATTTAGGACACAAAGAGTGGGGCGACAAATATTTTGAGGATAACAATTACCACTTTGCGCTCATAGAATACGAAAACTGCATCCTGCTGGATGAATCCAACAGAAGTATTTTTTCTGAAAAAATAGAAAGGCTGAAACGTTTTATTCATCCTGAGGAAGGAATTATAGAGAGTTGTATGGAAAAGGGAAAAACTTCCTATACAAAAGGTGACTACAGAACCTCTAACAAATATTTTTCAAAAGTAATGCTGCTTTCAGAGGAGGGCAGTCCTGAGTATAAACTTGCAAAATCAAGAGTTGTAAATGTTTAAAAAAATCTGTTCAATAATAAAAAAGTACTTTTACCTGTATATTCTAAACAGAAAATATTACCGTACAGGGAGCTGTAATGCTTGCGGAAAGTGCTGTCAGAAGATTTATGTAAAACACAGGGAAGTGATAAAAACAAAAGAAGAATTTGAAAAGCTAAAAAAACAGCATCCGTTTTATACATACCTTACAATAGTTGATAAAGACGAGACAGGACTTGTGTTTGAATGCAATAATTTAGATAAAGAAACAAACAAGTGTAAAATACACAAAAAACGTCCCGGAATATGCAGAAGATACCCGCAGGAGGAGTTGTTCGCAATGGGCGGAACTCTTGCTGAACACTGCGGGTACAAGCTTGTACCGATTGAAAGCTTTGAAGAAGTCTTTAAAAGAATTTCAAAACGCAAAAAATAAAAGCGCCAGATTGCTAACAATCAACGCTTTTATTTAAATTAAATTTGATTGACTATACAGTTACTTTTAAAGCCTTCTGAGCTCTGTATAGACTTGTATCTTTTCCAAGTATTTCAAGAATTCCGACCATATCTGCACCGCAAGTTCTTCCTGTTATAGCTGCACGCACAGCCCACATTGTAACTTTTGGCTTAATACCATCAGTTTCTTTCCAATAAGCACGGAAGTCAGCCAATTTTTCATGAAGATTTTCTTCACTCCATTCCCAATCTTTTGCTTTTGAAACAAAATCGGCAAGAACTTTTTGAGCAACTTCTGTATCTAAAGTTCCTGTTTGTGCTTCCGGCTCAATTTCTACATCACGACCGAAGAAATAAGGAACCGCATCAGTTATATCTGACAACAATGTCAGCGGTTCACGTGTAATTTCAACCATTTTTGTGTACTGCGCATCACTCAATGAACTTAAATCATACTTAGTTAAATACGGCTTCAATCTTTCCTTAAGTTCTTCTATCGGAAGCATCTTGATATAATGACCGTTCATCCATTTCAGCTTGTCGTACTCAAAAATTGAATTAGAAGAAGAAATTTCTCCGATTCTGAAATCTTGCGCGATTTCATCTACAGTCTTGATTTCTTGTCCGTCAGAAGGAGCCCAGCCTAATAACGCAACAAAATTAATCAATGCATCAGTTAAATATCCTTCTTTTACAAAATCTGAAACAGCAGTAGCACCGTGACGCTTTGAAAGTTTACTTCTGTCGGGAGCCAGAATCATGCCTAAGTGACCGAATCTGGGAACTTCAAAACCTAAAGCTTCAAATATAAGTATTTGCTTATAAGTATTTGAAATGTGGTCTTCACCTCTTATTACATGAGAAATCTTCATCAACGCATCATCAATTACAACTGCAAAGTTATAAGTTGGTGCCCCGTTTGATTTCATAATTACAAAATCGCCAATCAGATTTGTATCAACGTGAAGTTTGCCCTTTACCAAATCGTCGAATTCCAAAATTGAAGAGTCATGAAAAGCTTTTTGCGCTTTTTCTATGTTAAACCTGATTGCAGGTTTTCTGCCTTCTGCTCTTAACTTTGCCTTTTGCTCTTCAGTTAAATTCTCACATTTTTTAGAATATACATATGCCCTCTTTTGAGCGGTAGCTTCTTCTTTTTCTGCTTCCAGTTCTTCCGGAGTACAGAAACATTCATACGCAAACCCTTTATCGAGAAGTTCTTGAACATACTTCGGATAAATATCAAATCGTTGAGATTGTGTATAGGGTCCATAGTTTCCGCCGACATCAGGACCTTCATCCCAATTTAATCCCAATGCTTTTAATGAATCAAAAATATTATCAACATACTCCTGAGAAGTTCTTTCAGCATCAGTATCTTCTATTCTTAAAACAAATTTACCGTTGTTTTTCTTTGCAAATAAATAATTAAATAATGCCGTTCTTGCAGTACCGATATGCAGATTACCACTTGGTGACGGCGCAATCCTTACTCTAACTTCTGACATATTTATAATCCTTCCTTCCAATATTTTTTTATATTTACCACTCCATTATTGCACAAAAATTAAAGGGGTAAAGAGGGGAGGATTTATTCTCTGACAAATATTTTGAAGAATTAATGTTTATAAATACTTAAAATAATACTTGTGTGGTAAAATTTTTATATGAACTTAAATCAAGGTGACACAATCGGAATAATCGCTTTATCAGGCAACTGTGACAGAGAAAGAATACAACAGGCTAAAGCCAATATTGAAGCTTTTGGGTATAAAGTGAATTTGTCAAAAAATATTTTTGACAAAAATCGTTATCTGGCTGGCTCTGACGAGGATAAACTGGAAGAGATGCATAGATTTTTTGCAGACCCTAAGATTAAATTGATTCTATGTGCCCGTGGCGGTTATGGTGCAATACGTCTTGTGAACAGAATTGACTATAATATTATTAAGTCCAACCCAAAGCCGTTTTGCGGGTTTTCAGATGCAACGGCTTTGCTGCTAATGATTTGGAAAAATACAATGCTGACAACCTACCATTCACCAATGGCGCAAAGTGACTTTTGTCTTTCATCTCCTACGGAGAATGCAAGGATAGGAATTACTATTCAAAACTTTTTCAACACTCTCAATAATAACCATACCGAATATAAAGCCAATAAGGTTATTAAAATCGGTTCTGCCAAAGGCATATTATGGGGCGGAAATCTTTCTACAGTGGTATCACTATGCGGCTTGGATTTTTTACCTAAACAAGATTTTATATTCTTTACGGAAGACATAGCTGAACCTGTTTATAAGATTGATAAAATGCTCCAGCAGTTATTGAACATAGAGCAATTTCACAGGTATTGCAAAGGAATAGTTTTGGGAGATTTTACAGATATTGATAATAAAACATGGCTAACAGAATATCAAAATGAATTGGCAGAATACTTAAATATACCTGTAATTCACATCTCCGGAATAACGCATGCAAAAAACAAAATTACACTTCCAATCGGAGCGAATGCTCAAATAAATAGAGATATATTAAAACTGGATATAATTCGTTAGCCTGTTTTAATGAATACACAGCGGTTCATATTAACACGCAAAAAACTTTGTCAAAATTTATATGATATAATCCGAATATGGCAAAAAAGTCGAAAACTATTTTGGGAATATTTACTGAATCTATAGGTCTATATTTTTCAAATTTTAACAAGTTTTTGAAATATATGACCTTCCCTGTCATTGGCCAATTTGCGGGACTTGGTATAATCTTTGGCATTACTTATTTTTATGTAGAAAATCTGCCTAAGCTATTGGAAAAGTATCCGAACCTTAATAATTTTAACTCACTTATAATAATGTCAATCCTGATAACTCTTCCGGGACTGGCTATTTTCACTAAGGCATTTTGGGAGTATTTGGTTGCATACGGTGCAATTAATTCTATGTTTGATAACATGCAAAAATCAGGAAGAGTGTATGATTTTAAGGCGCACACGGAATTAATCACCAGAAGAGCACCGAGCTATATTGGACTGTGGTTTTTACTGGGGATTTTCACTCTGTTTGCAGTTATTCCGCTATTTTGGGTTATCGGAGGAATTCTAGCAATTTATTTTGTTTTGATTTTTCAAGTTTTTACATACGAGCCTGAGCTTAATCCTATTGAATGTTTCAAAAAAAGTTTTTCAATCATAAAAGGACATTTTGGCTCAACGTTCATGCTGATGGTATTGATTGCCGGTGTCACATATTTTGCAATTCCCCAGATTGTCCTGAAGCTCTCTGCTTTAGGAGGAGTAAGCGACTTTTTTGCAAAAAATTTACTTCCTATTGCGAACCTTTGTCCTGTTCTTTATTTAGAGCAATTCGGGCTAAAACCTGTTACATCATATGACATTGCAATGCTTGTTTTTGAAACTTGTATTGCTCAAATTTTAATCCAATATACGCTACCAATGCGCTCTGTTCTCTGGGCAATGTGGTATAAGGAGATTAACACTAAAAATGGTACTCCCGCTCCTATTAAGAAAAAATCCTCAAAAAAGCGTCCCAGTGAAAAATTAATGGAAGAATCTCACAAAAAATTAACCAAAAAGAAGCTTGATAAAAACCTGCTGAGACGTGCTATGGAAAAGAATGATGAAGAATAAGACATTCTTTTAATCTTAACATTTCTTAATATTTAATCCATAGCAAGCAATTTTTGATTACAAAAAAACTTTATATAAGTGTGTAGTAATCAAAGGTGTTTTAATAGTATGAATGCAGATACTCTAAACTTTTTGTATCAAAAAGGTATTATAGACTATACTCCGTACGAAATTTTATATCAACCGGCAGGAAATATGTCATTCAGCAACCCTTATCTGGATATGGCAAAACAGGGTATGGCATTCCAATCAAGTACAAATGCATCAGACACTTTTTCAATGAGCAACGGAATGAATACTGTTAACGGGCTCGGTGGAATGAACGGCATAAGCGGTATAAATGGTGTGAACAGTATGGGCGGATACGGTATTTCATCAAGTACAATTGGCGGGAATCAGGATTTTTCAAGTATGTATCAAGGGCTTAATACATCTGCAGCACTTAATGCTTATTCTTCACAACAAATAGGCACAAAATCAACAACAAGTTTTGCAGGAAGTCTTGGTTTTGACGGAACCGGGAAACACAATAACAATGGAATTACAGGCGGATATGAACAAGGTATAGGAGTCAAGAGCAGTTACGGCATTTCTGATACTTTTGGCGGTTTTGGGGATGCGCAGAATGCATTGAACGGCGGAATAAGTAGTGCTTCTTCAGTTTATCAAAATACTCCTAACTTTATTAAAGGCTTGATCGGGCTTGGAATTTTGTTTCTGACAGGTGCAGCTATGATAAAGGGTAAACCGAAAAAAGCTCCTGCTCAGCCGAAAACAAGCTTTTGGTCGAAATTAAACATATTTAAAAAAAATAAATAGTTAACCTTATTAAAATACCTTATTAATTAACCAATTATTCCCCTTTATGTTCGACATGAAGGGTTTTTATTATTTCGTGGTAAAATAGAATTATGATAAAACTTATTGCAACAGATATAGACGGGACAATTTTAATCCCTGAAGGAGAGTTTACAGACAAAGTTAAGTCTTGTATAAAAAAGCTAGACGAATCCGGTATTAAAGTAGTGCTTGTGACAGGAAGAATGAATGCCGCAGCAAAACTCATTGCTCAAGAACTCGGCTTAAAAACTCCTGTCGTGTCTTATCAAGGAGGCTTAATTAAGGAATACGGAAATACTCTGTATGAAAGATATTTAACCGAAGTTCAGACAAAAAAAATTATTGAATGGGGGAAAGAAGCAAATATACATCTTAACTTATATAACGATGATATTTTGTATTCAGAATCAGATGATTACGAAATCAAGAGATATTGTAATAATCAACATACAACATACACTGTAAAACCGTTTTCAAAAATAGAAAAAAATAAAGTAAATAAAATACTTGCAATTGATTACAATAACCCTGACAGAATAACAAAGTACGAAAAAGAATTGCCCAAATTGTTTCCTGAACTTTACATAATTAAATCAACTCCATATTTTCTTGAGTTTTCAAATCCAGAAGCTTCAAAATACTGTGCTGTGAAATTTTTACAAAAGTATTGGAATCTTAGAGATGACGAGATTTTGACAATCGGTGATCAAAATAACGATATTGCTCTTCTGCAAGCAGGCGGAATTAAGATTGCAATGGGAAATGCGACAGAAGAACTAAAATCCTGTGCCGATTATACTACCGACACTGTATTCAATGATGGTTTTGTAAAAGCAATAAAAAAATTTTGCAATATATAATTACTAAAAAACCGTACCACTGCCTATCGAAATATAATAAAAAAGATTTTGCTTATACAACCTACTTCTTAAAACTATAACACCCGCAAGGATTACCTTAGTGCTGCTATGTTTCCATCCTGACACGGTTCGATATCTTACGCCATCATATTTTAAGCTATCAACAATCCTATAAACATAGGCTATTTTACTATACCCCTCACAGCAGGCTCTGCACCTCGCATTAAAAGCGTTCGAGTCAAGAGATTCGCTAAGTCCCCGTGGAGTACGGTAACAAAATATTAGCATGTTCAAATGTTATTATCAAGACTTCATTTTAATTTTTAATTTCAATGAAATAAAATACACTTTAATATTACTTTAAATAGGTAATTTACTAAAAAAGAATTTGTGTTCCTATGAGAATTCTATGAGAGTCTTTTGCTCCGTCTTTTTGGCAAAAAATATAATTAACAATAAATCTCAAAGCCTGTCCCTTTATAAAATAATTCAAGCCAAGTGTATATTCTCGATTTTTATCATTTGTAACATTTTTATCAGGATCAAATTGGTCATATCTTGCAAGAACTTGAAGCTTTTTAGTAATCATATACCCAAGAGTAGCATAAAATCCTCCTGCGTGCTTATCCGTATAATGGCCGCTAAGTCCATTATAACCATTTGCATGCGCCCATTCAAAATCCGCATGAAATCGTTTATAATCGTACCCTACATAAGCACCCGTAACACAATAATTATTTGAGCGATGACCTGCCTGAACTCCGCCTGCAATTTTTAAATCTCCATATTTACCGTCAGTTTTTCCGAGCGGTTTTAAAGTTACCCAGCTTGTAAATTCTCCTCCGGGAAAAAATTCTTTTAGATATGTATCTGAACTATAAACTCCTACATCATAGCCAACGAGAGGGTAATTTCCGACTACTCTTGCTCCGAGCTTTCTTGCGACACCCATATTTCTTGAAATTTGCGACCTGTTCAAAAACGGTATTACATATGCACTAACTCCGCCTTCTTGCCCTACTTGAGGACGATAGTACCCCGCCTGAAATCTATGATGCGGAATTTTATTGGTTGCAACATACATGTCACCAAATAGTTCCTGCGTAAAATTTCTGCTTGACTCCGGCACAAATCTTAGCATCATTCTAAAATCCGCATTATTATTTTTGAAAAAGCCGTCATAACCCACGTTTATCGCATTAAATTCATAATGATTTGTAATTTTTCCATCTTGAGAAAAATTAATTCCGGCGTCTCCGTTATAAGCTGCCCAGAAATGGGTATAATCCATCGGAGAAGACTCTTTAAACCTGTGAGTAAAGGGTTCTTCAAAAAGGTATGAAGGTTTGTCATATTTTTCGATTTCTAAATTATATACATCTTTTAAAACTTTTTTTAAGCTGTTTTCTTCATCTTTCAAAGCTTTAAAATCCTGTATTTCAGCTTCAACTTTATACATATCTTCTGTTTGAAGTGTAACAATTTCATCCTGCACATCATCCTTCATCAATACAGAACTTGCCTCTGAGGCGTTAAGAGAGAAGAAAATTGCTATTAATATCAGGGCAAAATTTTTGTACATAACAAACATTATTTTATACAAATTTTACTAATAAATCTACACATTATACGTATGAAATTTAGTAGCTAAAATATTTATCAAAATCTACATCTTCAAAATTGCAAAGCAGGTGAAATATTTCGTCATCATCATCAAGCCTTTGAAAATTATATTCATCAAAAAGCCAGTATTTAGGGTTTATTCCTTTAACTCTTACGATATTTTTGTCCTTTAATATTTGAAGTTTCTTTTTTACAATCTCTAGCGGCAAATTAACAAGTTTTGCAAGTTCAACAGCAGTAATGCCGGCTTCATTACTGTACTTTTCTGGGGTAAGGAACATGAGTTCCAGACCAACCATCTTTAGACTTGTATCTTCCGTTTCTGAACTCATACTCCTATTATAACTCAATTTTAATAATTTTAGAAGATTTCATTACTGAAACAGTTAATACCTGTTTTGACGCTTAATTTTCATTGCTAAAATGAATTAACAATCGACTTCCGAAAAATTTATACATAAAATCTTTCTTATGAAGTTTACAATAACATTTACGGACACTAAGTGAAAAGGTATATTAATTTTTGTAACAAAAATTCATCGCATTGAAATCCTAATTACTTGCAAAACTTTATATATATACAAGAACAAATGACATTAACAAAGTTAGACACAAGCGAGAGAAAAAGAAGAGAAAATAAAAAACTTCCCCTTGAGGGAAGTTTTTTAATGAAGAAAAATTATTTTTTTAAATAACCTATAAGACCTTCGAGTGCAAGCGTGTAACTATGTTCTTTAAAACCTACAACCTGAGCAACACATACACCTGAAAGAAGTGATGTATGTCTAAAATCTTCCCTGGCATGGATGTTAGTCATATGAATTTCAACTGTTGGAATACCTACTGCAGCAATTGCATCTCTTATAACCACACTTGTATGAGTATATCCGCCTGCATTAATCAATATTCCGTCATAAATTCCTTTTGCACTCTGAATCTTGTCGACAATCTCACCCTCATGGTTATTCTGCCACACATCAACTTCAACACCCGAATTACGTCCTTGCTCTATTACAGATTGTTCAATATCCTGCAATGTTGTTTGACCATATTTTTCTGGCTCTCTTTGTCCCAATAGATTAAGGTTTGCACCATTAATTAATAAAATTTTCATAACTATCCTTTAACCCTTTGCAATTATATATAACTTTATTATACAATAGAATGAGAATGAGAGGAACACTATGATTAATAAAAGATGGTATGATTCAGACCCTATTTTAAAAGAGGCTTTGGAACTTTTAAGACTTTCTCCCGAGGAAACAAAAAATGAAGCGGCAGGATTTATGCTAAAGCTTCAAGAACAAGTTGCGGGGGAAGTAATCGAGCACGTTTATGATATTATCAATACTTATCAAGGGAAAGGCAATCGTTGGTATGATAACGACCCTATGATGATAAAAGCTGTTGAGCTGTTAAGAAATGCTCCTCCGAAAATTCAAAGAGTGGCTGCTTTGAAACTGTTAATTGCATTGGAACAAAAAAGCTTTGACGGAGTTGAAATTTAATTAATGAAGGACGTTCAAAATCAGGCAGATTCTCGTGGCGTCGAGATACAGAAAGTCGGTGTTAAAGGTCTGGAATTACCTTTTACCGTTCAACAAAAAGATGCAGAAGATATTGTAATTTATTCTATGGCAACTGTAGGAGTATCTTTGCCTGCACATTACAAAGGAACTCACATGTCCAGATTTGTTGAAGTTTTAAATGAATGGCGTTCAAAGGACACTTTGGGTATAGATATCAAAGGGTGTATAGAAACTGTCATTGAAAGGCTTCAAGCAAAGAGCGGATATTTAAAACTTGAATTCAAATACTTTATTGATAAAAAGTCTCCGGTAACGGGAATTACTGCCCCAATGTGCTATGACTGTTTTTTTGAAGGAGTTCTGGATAATTATGGAGAAGATGATGAAGAATATCACTTTTATCTTGGAGTAAAAGTTCCCGTAACCACTCTTTGTCCTTGTTCAAAAGAAATTTCAAAATACGGAGCACATAACCAAAGAGCAATTGTATCTGTTAAAGTAACTTATCCGGAAGATGAGCACATTTGGATAGAAGATTTGGTCAAAGACATAGAACGTTCCGCATCCTGCGAGTTATATCCTTTACTAAAACGTGAAGATGAAAAATACGTTACAGAGCATGCTTATGATAATCCTAAATTCGTAGAAGATGTCTTAAGAGATGTTGTTTTACTGTTGAGAAAAAATGATGTTATAGATTCTTTTGAAGTTGAGTGTGAATCTTTTGAAAGCATTCATAATCATTCTGCATGGGCATATCAACAAGAAGGTTAACATAAAGAAATATTCTTGTTTTTCTGTCGTTTAGGATTATAATTATTATTAGTACAAAGGAAGGGGAGATGGATAAAATAATCCGTTTTGTTTTAACAGTAATTTTTTCATTAATAATAACACCTGCATTTGCGGAGGCAATTTTTGTTCCTTATATTCCGAGCGAAAGTGAAGTGGTTTTTAACCAATCAATATTTAAGATCGATGCCATTGACCCTCTGACAAGCACAAATATAAAAGGGGCAAACTATCCAGGTCTCAGAGGCGCTAATCAGCTCATTGTTTATACCCCGTCATTTGGTTTTAGGACGAATACTAATGAATTCGGAACTGAAGCAATTGTTGTAAACGGTACTGTTACTTCACTAAGCGGAGCTGATTCTCTTATTCCTTCGAACGGCTTTGTAATAAGCGGACATGGAAGAGCAAAAAAATGGATTAATGAAAATGTTATGGTAGGCTCAAAAGTATCAATTGACCCTGAAAATAACACCATTACGTCATATATCACTTCGGAAACTTTTTTATATGGTGCAAGAACAAGAATAAATGAAGTGAAAGATATGATGCAATATTACTCGATGAATATTCAGGATTATAACCGTCGAAAACCTGAGCAAGAACTGGAAAGAGCAAAAGACTTAGTCGAAAAGGCAGAACGTAACAGCGAAAATTCTCAGAGATACGCTTCAAAAGCTATTGAGTGTGCTGATATTGCAATGTCATCTGTTATTCCATATAAATATGATGAACTGAAAGGGGTTTGGATAAGACCTACATATCATAATGCAGATGAAATAAGAGAAGTTCTTGACAGGCTTGCCGAATCAGGAATTGATAATGTATTTATAGAGACATATTATCACGGACAAACAATATTTCCATCAAGAACAATGGATGAATACGGATTTGTAAAGCAAAATCCTGAATTTGAAGGTTTTGATCCTCTTAAAATATGGATAACGGAAGCCCACAGGCGTGGCATAAAAATTCATATCTGGTTTGAAACTTTTTACGTAGGAAATAAGCCGCCGGAAACAAATCCGAAATACATACTGGCGCAAAAGCCGGAGTGGTCAAATTACCAAAAGCGTAATGCCGAATCTGATACAATACCTTATTCCGTATCAGAGCATAACGGATATTTTATTGACCCTGCAAATCCGGAAGTTCAAGAATTTTTATACAAATTAGTTAATGAAATTGTTCTTCGCTACAGACCGGACGGAATAAATCTTGATTATATAAGATACCCGCAATCGCTTTCACCAAACTATTCAAACTATGATATGTCGAATTGGGGATACACAAAGTATGCAAGAGAAGATTTTCAAAAGATGTACGGTGTAGACCCTATAGAGCTTGGCACACACGGAACTCTCTGGTTCCAGTGGCAAGCATACAGAGCAGGTAAAGTTACCGATTTTGTTAGAAAAGTCGGCAGATTATGCAGAGCAAACGGAATTACCATTACTGCCGTAATATTCCCAAACAGAGAACTTGCAATGGACACAAAATTGCAAGATTGGCGCACGTGGTCAGTAAATAATTTTGTAGACGGTTTCACACCTCTGTTTTTAACCTGTGATGACAAAACTGCAATGAACTTAATGTCAAACGTTATAAGCAATAAATCCGCAAATACAAAATTATATGCAGGGCTTTTTGTAACTTTTATGAACGGTTCAAATTCGGATTTGATAAAGCAAATTCATGCAGCAAGAAGATGCTGTGTCAACGGACTTATAATATTTGATTATGCACATTTGGGTGACAGCTATGTAAGTGCTCTTACAGAAAGTATTTTTAAACCGATAAAACAGAACGGAAGGAATTCTGGACGTGGAAGACGAAACTAATTCTTCTCAAAGAAATTTTATAGGTATATGGTTTGATTGTTGTCAAACATATGGGAGATTGTATAAAAATAAAGCCGGCACAATGTATGTCGGTAGATGTCCGAAATGTTTAAGACCGGCAAGTGTCAGAATCGGAGGAGAAGGAACAAATAGGAGGTTCTTTCGTGGGGGGTAAATATAAAATACGTAGTTAAAGACGGTTATACAATTGTGAGAAGGAGATTGTTTTGATGTTTACTAATTTAGAAGATTTAAGAAAAGAAAATGAAGTGTTGGATATATTTTGTAGCTTGGCATCTATTCCGTCACCATCTTTAAAAGAGGAAAAAGTTTCTGCATGGATTCTTGAATTTTGCGAAAAAAACAATATAAATGCAAAATTAGACGCTTATGGAAATGTATATATACACGTTCCCGCAACAGATTTATCAAAAGAGCCTATAATGTTATCTTCACATATGGACGTAGTAGGTGATGATGCTCCGATTGAGATTTATCTTGATGAGGAAGGCTTTATTCATGCAAAGGGAAGAACTCTGGGAGCCGACGATAAGGTCGGAGTCGCCTGCGCTTTGATGCTTGCAAAAGAAATTGCAAATTGTTCCGCATCTGAGCCAAGCCTTCTTCACGGCGGATTAGAGATTACATTTACACGTGATGAAGAAACTGGTATGAGCGGAATTGAACACGTTGAATTCGACAAGATTTTATCAAAATATGTACTTGTTTGTGATGCTGATAAGCTCGGACAACTTCAAATTTCAGGAGCAAGCTATACCAATGCAAAAATTATTGTTCACGGGCTAAAAGGAGGACACTCCGGGATTGATATTAGTGATGAAACCCGCTTAAACGCAGCGAAACTTACTGCAGAACTACTCGCAGAATTTCCGCAAGGTGTTTTTTATAAAGATGAGACAGGGGTTATAACATCCTGCAACCTCGGAGCAATTGTTGCCGGCGGAATCCAAAATTCTGTTGCTTCAATTGTTGAAAAAGGAATAAAAACTAATGATTATATAACTGAAATTATGAAAAAAACATCCACAAATATTATTAATGTTCTTGGAATGGCATCTTATTCAATAAGAAGCGCAAGTTTGGCAAAAGAAGAAGAACTAAAAACTTTAATGTCCAATATTGTAGAAAAATTTAATAAAAAGTATGAAGGTTTAGCAGAGGCTAAAATAGATTTTGAAGTTCACTTGCTGCCGTTTGAAAAAGCAGAAGACGACAGAATAGAAAAAGTTCACACCCAAGCTTGCCAAATGGCGGGAATTGAGAATGATATTTCATCATTTCACGCAGGCGCAGAAACTCATATTTACTGTCATAACAAAAACTCAAAAGGCGAAACATTTATGCCTATGCTTCTTGGTCTGGCTGATGTCTATAACATGCACTCAGCATCTGAAAAAGTTGACTATAAAACTCTTTTAAAAGGATACGAAGTTATTAAAAATACTTTCTTAATTTTCAATAAATAAAAGTAGCAAAAAATATTTTTATGTGTTTTTAGCTTAATAAAGGAGAAAATAACATGAATATAAAACCAGTAAAACCGCAACGCTTATCAGAAATGCTTTTAAGACCGGAAGGTAAAATCGGAAAAAATGTTCAAGAACTTATAAGCCAAACAAAATTAAAAGTGGAACAAATCGCAAAACAGAATGATACTCAGGTTTGGTACGCACATAAACAAGATGCTGATAATGATGTACTATTGATTAGTTCCGGAACAATAACTTCCAGAGTAGATTTGAAAAAGAAAAATAATGCCAGTGATATTATCGCTGCAATCGTTTCAAATATAAGAGTTAATAAACAAGTTGCAGAAGGTAAAATGAATTTGCAAGACGGATTAAGCATTCTTGCATAGTGTGTAGAAGTGTAATATAAAAATAACGGACTTAATTAAGCCCGTTATTTTTGTTTTAATAATGATCTGTCTCTGAACAGTCGCAATAGCATTCTTCTCTTTCTGTCGTTGCAAGAAGTATAATACCGCTTACCCCGACAAGAGAGTATACAATTCTTGAAAGAATTGTAGCATCTCCGAACATTGCTGCAACAATGTTATAGTTAAAGAAGCCTACAAGTCCCCAGACAATAGCTCCCGTAATAACAAGAGCATATGCAATTGTACGCAAAATATGCATTTCACACCTCCTTTGTTTTCGGATAGCCAAAATAACTAATTATATAAATTAACCTCCTTCCATTTTTATTATGAATTTTTATATAAGTTGCACATTAATCAATCGGAGAGTAAAGGATAAATTATTTACTTAAGCATAAAGCAGTATTTTTTATTAAGTTTTTCATATATTCATTTTTTAAGTTAATGTTAATTTTATATACAAATTTTTCCTGATTTATTGTATAATTCTTTGGGAAGAGGTCTTACTTTGAAAAAGTTTACTAAAAAAATTATATATAAAATCAAACACATGAAAACGCTTGATAAGTATATTTTAAAGCAAGTCATCGAGATGTTTATCATGGGAGTTCTGGTATTTACCTCAATTATATTTGCCTCTGATACATTTATTACTCTCATAAAGCAAATTTCAATGTACGGGATTCCTTTCAAGATAGCATTTTTGATAATAATACTTCATCTTCCGTCGGTGTTTGTAATGACAATTCCAATGGGAGTACTCCTTGCCACAGTTATGACTTTAAACGGTTTGAGTTTAAGCTCGGAAATAACTGTTATGCGTGCATGCGGAATAGGAATAAATCGTATAGCAAGACCTATATTTATTTTTGCGATTCTTATGGCATGCATAAGTTTTGTGGTAAACGAAACTGTCGTTCCCGTTATGACGAAGCAATCAACTGATTTGGCATTGTATGCATTCAGCAAAAAAAACATACCTGAAGGAAAAGAAAATTTTACATTCAAAGAAATCAAGCAAGGCGGCACATTAAAACGTCTTTTCTATGTAGGCAACTGTATGGATGGAAAGCTTCATAACATAACTGTTTTAGATGCTTCTAAAGAAGGTACTATTCAGATTTTACAAGCAAGAGAAGGAGCTACGTCAGAAGGCGGTTGGAAATTTCAAAAAGGCGCAATTTATACAGTAACAAATAGAGGTAAGGCACTGGATACTACAATGTTTGAGGATTCTGTTGTAAAATTCGGTATGGATTTATCAAAAGAAATGGACAGGAATGTCGCAAATGAGCACAATTTTGCCCAACTGTGTAAAGTCGTTGCCAAACAAGAAAACGGAAAAGACAAGCGGGAACTTACAATAAGTTTGTTTGATAAGATTGCTCTTCCGATTACAACCATAGTTTTTGTTCTTATCGGAGTTCCGCTTGCAATTACACCTCCGAGAGTAAGGTACAACAGAGGTTTTTTATTTAGCATACTTATTATATTTGCTTATTATTTAGTCAGAGCGCTTTCAATTTCTTTTGGTGAAGCAGGCTCTTTAATACCTATTGTAGCGGCATTTATGCCGAATATTATACTAACTGTTGTCGGTATCGGATTGTATTATAAAAAAGTTTATACAATAAACTAAATTCGGAGCCATTGTGGACGAAAGAATCAGAATTAATATCATTAACTTAATAATAGGGCTCGGCATAATTTTATGGATATTTTACCCGACTACTGCCGTTTGGATAACTGTAATTGCCATTATGACCGGTGTAATTTTATTGTTAACAAGAAACCCAAACAGAGATAATTCTAGAGGAAACGGTGCAGGACACACTTGGGAAGAAGCTGAACGACGACGTGTAGCGCTAAGAGAAGCAAGAATTTACCTTGCACCTTACACTGATATTTGGAGCGGATTAAAACTTTCTAACAAATTGTGTTCTCTTTCTCTGGTAAAATTTAATCGAAAGGGACTGACTATAGTCGGTACCGAGATTCTAAATTCTAACGGTACGCAATATTTTAAAGTAACAAATTCCGATGTTCATACGATTGACGAACTTTGGAATATGTTTTGTATGGTTTTTAATTACCAAACCTCATATACCGGGTTAAAGGAATTGTGTGAAAAGTTTAATGTGGAAATATCCGAGATAAATTTTAATAACGGAACATACTCACAAAAACACAACATTGAATTGCCTAAAATTTCTATTGAAACAAGCGAGCGTGTTGACATAAATAATGCATCGGAAGTTGAGATTACCGGACTTCCAGGGATTAATATTGTTATGGCTAAGCGAATCGTTCAAAGACGGGAAGAAATAAAAGGGTTCAAGAGTGTTGATGAACTCACGGGTTTTCTGAAATTGCGTGAACATACCGCAAATATGCTTAGAGAAAGAGTTTGCTTTAACAAAATGAGGGGATCTATAAAAACAAAGCTGAACTCTGAGAGGAGTATAGATATATAGATATTCGGATTGCAAATATTATAAAGAAAACAAAAGTTGAAGGCCCTGGAATTAGGTATTGTATTTGGGTTCAGGGTTGTACACGTCATTGCAAGGGATGTTATGCAACGCACACTTGGGCAAAAAATGGCGGTCAGATATACAAAACGGAGAATATTATTCAAGATATTTTGAACCAAAACGGGATAGAGGGTGTGACTTTTCTTGGAGGAGAGCCTTTTGAGCAGTCGGAAGCTTTGGGAGAGATTGCTGATACAGTCCAAAAATCAGGACTGAGTGTAGTTTGTTTTACAGGCAATATTATTGAGAATCTTAAGAAAGAAAAAGTACACGAAAAACTTTTGAATAATATAGATTTACTAATAGACGGAGCTTTTGAAGTTGACAAATTGGACTATTCTCGTCCTTGGTGCGGTTCGTCAAATCAGAGGTACCATTTTTTTACAGACAGGTATAATAAAGAAATCTTCACGGAATACAAAAATAAAGTTGAAGTAAACATTTCTAAAAACGGAGTTGTTTTTGTAAACGGTATGGGTAATTTTAATGAGATACTACAAAAGATTGATTTAAGTGCAATAAAAAAATGATATCATATGAATTCAGGAGAGGATTTAATGAGTAGTTATAAATTGGCAAACCTTATAAGGGCGAGATTTCCGCTCATTTACATTACTACATTTGAAGAGGACAGAGTTACTAAATATATTTCCTCTGTAGTAACCGATGAAAAACAGGTTAAATTTCCCCGTGAAATATATCAATGGACTCAAACCGTTGGTCTATACAATCAAACACAACAAAAAAGGATTCCCGATACAGAGAGCCCTTGCAAAGCTCTTGAATACATCCGCAAGGTTGATAAAGACTCCGTTTTCATACTATATGATTTTCATATAAATTTCGGGCCAAAAAACAGAACGCCTGATTACAATGTAATAAGAAAAGTACGTGATATAATTCCGGATTTAAAACTGGGGCAGGTAAGAAAAACTGTATTTTTCGTATCACCTGAACTATTGATTCCGGAATCTTTGCAAAAAGAAATCACAATATATGATTTTCCGCTTCCTGACTTGGAAGAAATCCGTAAAAAACTTGAAAGTATGATTAAGCAAAACTTAAATGTTGAAAATACTCTAACTGAAGAAGAGAAAGACAAATTATGCAAAGCAGCACTCGGATTAACTCTGCAAGAGGCAGAGAGCGCATTTGCTTTAGCTATGGTAAACGACGGAAAAATTGATATTAAAGACCTGCCCATAATCTTAGAAGAAAAAGTTCAGGTTATAAAAAAGACCGGCATTTTGGAATTTATAAAATCAGATTATTCAATAAAAGATATAGGTGGTTTAGATAACCTTAAAAAATGGCTTTTAAAGCGAAATAATTCGTGGTCTGAGCAAGCAAAGAAATATTGCATTCCTGCCCCAAAAGGCGTGCTTGTAACAGGAGTCCCTGGATGCGGAAAGAGCCTTACTGCTAAAGCAATGAGCACAATTTGGCAGCTTCCGCTTTTAAAGTTAGATTTCAGTAAAGTATTTTCAGGACTTGTAGGAAGTTCAGAGGAAAATATGAGAAGGGCGCTTGCAACCGCAGAAGCAGTAGCTCCTTCTATTCTTTGGATAGATGAAATAGAAAAAGGGTTGAGCGGACTGGGTTCAAACGGAGACAGCGGAGTTTCGTCTCGAATATTCGGACAGTTTTTGACTTGGATGCAAGAAAAAGAATCCCCCGTTTTTGTTATTGCTACTGCAAATAACATTAGTAACCTTCCGCCGGAACTTCTCAGAAAAGGACGTTTTGATGAAATCTTCTTTGTTGACTTACCCACTTTCGAAGAAAGAAAAGAAATATTCAAACTTCACTTGGAAAAACGACTTAAGGATAAAACTATCGCAAGCGAAATTGTTACCGTTCCAAACTTGTGCAGTGAACTCGCTAAAATGACAGAAGGTTTTATCGGTTCAGAAATAGAACAGGTAGTGGTTTCAGCTTTATGTGATGCCTTCTTTGAAAGCAGACCTCTAAAATTTGAAGATTTAGCGAAAAATATTCAAACAACCGTTCCGCTCTCTACAACACAAAGAGAGCAAATATTATCGCTCAGAGCTTGGGCTAACGTTAGGGCCGTATCCGCAGCTAAAACGTCTGACAGAACGAATTATAAAAAAGAGATAGATAATGAAAATGTTTCGTCCAGCCGAGGCGGGAGAACATTAGATTTTTAAATACAGGAGAAAATTATGTCTTGCGAAGTTATAGCATTACCATACGCACTTGCTTTTATTATAGGTAAAATCGTTGCAAACAATGCACTGAGCGATGCAGCATCAAATAAAATAGATGAGTTGTACAAAAAAGAGTACGGAACAACATATAGTGACGACTACCTACAAAATGCGTACAACAAAGAACCTGAGTTTATGATAACTGATTGTCATTTTATAGAAAAAGAGTACGAAACACCTTTTACAAATAAAGATATTTTAATAAAAACGCTTGAAGAACACGGTGTTCAGAATATTAAGGACAGTCATAAAGAAATCAGCGGAGAAGTTGAAGGATATATTTTGAGCTTTACCCAAAATGACACTCAAAGCCCGTATTTATTAAAAATCAAATGTCCTGAGGAGAAAAGTTCGGACGAGAAAGTTGAGGATTTAAATTCCGAATATTCAATGAATGTTCAAGAAGATGTATATTTAAAAATTCTTGACAAAATTAAGCAAAATAACATGCAGCTTGAAAGCGAAGAAGTTGATGAAGATAATACAATAACACTTACAATAAACTTAGATTAAAGGATACAAGTATGTCTGATAAAAAATTAAAAATAAAACTTCTCCCCAACGGAGAAATTCATATGGAAACAATCGGTGTAAAAGGTAAAAAATGTCTGGATTACATCGATGTATTAAAGAAATTAACAGATGCTAAAATACTTGATACAAAACACACACAAGAGTATTATGAGGCAGAAAGCACTGTTTCCGGCGATAATATCACTGAAATAAGATTTGACTAATATACAACAAAAATATGACAGTAAAGAATTGCACATATCTAAAATTTGTGCTAATATAGACAAGAAGAGAGAGGTTTTTGGTGAGCGAAGGGCACTGGATAGTAAATACCGTAATAGGCGGACACCCAATGGCGTTCAATATGGATACACTTGTTGCAATGTGGGCAGCAATGTTATTTTTGTTGTTTATTTCATTTTTAACAACAAGAAACTTATCTATATTTCCCGGCAAACTCCAATTTTTTATGGAGAATATCCTCGGGTATTTTGATAACCTCATAAAAGGTATGATTCAAAAAGACGGAGAAAAACATTTTCCGCTTATTGCATCGTTGTTTTTATTTATAGTGACTGCAAATCTTATGGGACAACTTCCTCTAAAAATGATAGAACTCAAGAGCGGAGAAATAGCATCACCTACAAACGACATAAATTTGACAGCAGGACTTGCAATAATCGTTCTCGTGTACTACGTTTCAGCAGGTCTTATGAAAAAGAAAGGCAAATTCCTTCTTCACGAATTTTCTTTTGTAGGAATTATTTCAATGCTTGTTGAAATATTAGAATTGTTTACAAGACCTTTAACGTTGGCACTCCGTCTTTTCGGAAACATACTTGCAGGAGAAATCTTAATAACGGCACTTCTCGGGCTTTGTGCTTGGGGATTACCGCTTCCTATTATGTTTTTTGAAATATTAGTAGCGTGCGTTCAAGCTCTTGTATTCACAATGCTTACGACTGTATACATTGCGACAGCAGTGAATGACGAACATTAAAACAATAATTCCCTCGCCTTGCCGGAGAGGGGGAGAGGGAAATTTCCCGAACATAAATATATATAAAATATAGGAGATTAAAAATGGAAGACGTAAAAACAATTTCAGATTTAGCACAATTAGGCGCAGGTATTGCAATGGGCTTTGGTGCAACAGGTGCAGGACTTGGTATTGGTATTGCAACAAAAGGTTTGATGGAAGGTATTTCACGTCAGCCTGAAATCGCAGGTAAGGCAGTAGGTTTCTTCCTTGTCGGTGCAGCTTTGGCAGAAGCTTGTGCAATTTACGCACTGGTTATTGCAATGAAACTTTCAGGAATGATGGGATAGCTTTTGACAAAAGGTGCGAACCAACCGGTAATCTATTAAAAAGGGAGACATGTGACAGCAAAATAATTCAGTAGTTTAGAAGGATGTCTCCCGCACAAAGGTTAAAAAATATGGAATTTAATGCAACATTTTTAGCAACAATCATTTCATTTCTCATCTTTGTTTATCTTATGAACAAAGTATTATACGAACCTGTCAGAAGAATCGTGAACGAAAGGCATGATTTTATTGAAGGGAATTATTCCGATGCTGACAATAATAACGCTAAGGCAGAGGAGCTAAGTGAAAAAAGAGAAGAAGAATTGAAAGAAGCTAAAGATAATGCAAAAGCTAAGTACAATGAGCTTATCGACAATTATAAGAATCAGAAATCAGAAATAGTAAAAAATGCACAGGAAGAGACTTCAAAAGAGTTAGAGGATGCTTATAACAATTTGAATAATGTTTCAAACGAGGCAAAAGAAAAATTGAAAGGCTCTATGACTGATTTAGCAAATGATATTGTTGAAAAAGTAATTGGGTACAGAAGTGAGATTCAGGGGTTTGATGATGAAGAAGTTAACAAAATTCTTTATCATAAGAAAGGCATGTAATGTTTGAGTCATTTTTAAACTATATATCTCGAACAAATTTGTTCAATTTTATAATATTTGCCGGAATTATAGCATTCCTATTCATAAAGTTGAACGTAATCGGCATTCTTAATGCAGGCAAAGAGTCCGTAGCCGAGGATATAGAAGATTCAAATAATGCAAAAAAAGAATCAGAGGAGAACCTTAAGTCCATTGAAGATACACTGTCTCACCTTTCGGAAGAAATTGACGAAATCATAAAAAATTCCGAAGATAATGCAAATTTAGTCGGAGAAAAAATCGTCTCTGATGCAAATTCTGTTGCAGAAAATATAAAAACAAATTCTCTAAAATTAGTGGAAAACAGAGCCGAACTTTTAAGAAATGACTTAATTCAAAAAGCATCGCTTGTTTCTGTCGAAATTGCAAAAAAACAAATTTTAGAAGAACTTGAAAGAAATAAAGAACTTCACGCAAAACTAATTGACGAAAGCGTAGAAGCAATTAACGGAGTTAATTTATAAATGTCAGAAATTGTAGCAAAAAGATGGGCATCTGCTCTTATAGATTTAACAAAAGAGGATGAAAGTCTGACATCAGAAAGTATTTTACAAAACCTAAAAGATGTGTCGGATACTTTTAATTCGTCAGAAGAATTAAAAAATGCAATTAACAATCCGTCTGTTTCGGTTGAAGAAAAACAAATTGTACTTTCCAAACTGTATCAGGGTAAGATTTCTCCTATAATATACAATTTTCTGTACGTTTTAAATCTAAAAAAAAGGCTTAATATAATAAATGAAATAGCAGATGAATATGAAAAAGAAACCGAACGTTTAAATAATATCGTCAGAGTTGACATAACTTCAGCAATAGAAATTGACGAAGATAAAAAACAAGAATTAAAGTCAAAAATAGAAAATAAAATACATAAGGAAATAAAAGCTGATTGGAAGATCAATAACGAAATTATAGCAGGCTTAGTGTTTGATATCAATGGAACTGTTGTTGATAACAGCATAAAACACAAGCTTGTGGAACTAAGTGAAAATATAATAAAAAATGCATAAATATAAAGAAAGGATTAAAAATGACAGTAATAAATCCTGATGAACTCAGTTCAATACTAAAAGAAAACATCCGAAACTATGATGCAAAAGCAGAAATAACAAACATAGGCAGCGTTCTTGAAGTTGGTGACGGTATTGCAAGAATTTACGGTTTACGCAATGTCATGTCAAATGAACTGGTTGAATTTGAAGACGGAAAAGGCACTTTAGGGATTACGCTTAACTTGGAAGAAGATAATGTCGGTGTAGTAATCTTAGGAGAATATACTCATATTAAAGAGGGTATGACAGTAAAAACAACCGGCAGAATCGCATCTGTACCTGTAGGCGATGCTTTAATAGGCAGGATTGTAAACCCGACAGGCAGACCGATAGACGGCAAGGGGGAAATTCTTACAGATAAAACTCGCCCGATAGAAAGAGTAGCTCCTGGTATCGTTTCAAGAAAATCTGTACATCAACCTCTACAAACAGGACTTACGTCAATAGACGCTCTTACACCTATCGGCAGAGGCCAGCGTGAACTTATTATCGGTGACAGACAGACCGGTAAAACTGCTATTGCTATTGATACAATAATCAACCAAAAAGGCGGGGACGTAATTTGTATTTATGTAGCAATCGGTCAGAAAGCTTCGACTGTCGCACAAATTGCAAAAACTCTTGAAAAACACGGAGCAATGGATTATTCAATTATCGTTGCCGCTACAGCTAACGAACCTGCTCCGCTGCAATACATTGCGCCATTTGCAGGTGTTGCAATTGCCGAAGAATTTATGGAACAAGGAAAACACGTTCTTATAGTATATGATGATTTGACAAAACACGCTCAGGCATATCGTGCGATGAGTTTGCTTCTAAAAAGACCGCCTGGACGTGAAGCTTATCCGGGGGATGTTTTCTATCTTCACTCAAGACTACTTGAAAGAGCGGTAAAATTAAGTGATGAACTGGGCGGCGGCAGCATTACAGCGCTCCCAATCATTGAAACTCAAGCAGGAGACGTTTCTGCATACATTCCGACTAACGTAATTTCTATTACAGACGGACAAATATTCTTGGAAACATCACTGTTTAACTCAGGTGTAAGACCCGCAATTAATGCAGGTATTTCCGTATCACGTGTTGGCGGAGCTGCTCAAACAAAAGGTATTAAACAAGTTGCAGGTAAATTGAGACTTGACTTGGCTCAATTTAGAGAACTGGAAGCATTTGCTCAATTTGCTTCCGATTTGGATGCCGCAACAAAGAAACAACTTCTCAGAGGTCAAAAGCTTACAGAAGTTTTAAAACAACCTCAATATAAACCATTAAGTGTTGCACAGCAAGTAACAATTTTGTTTGCTGCAAATGAAGGCTTCCTGGATGAAGTTGATAATAAGAAAATCAATGAATATAAGAGCGGTTGGTTTGAATACTTTGAGGCAAATCTTCCTGAAATGAGCAAATCCCTTAATGAAGGATCAAAACTTTCAGATGAAGATATTACAACACTCAGATCAAAGCTTGAAGAGTACGGAAAAACTTTATAAGTAGAAAGTTAACAGGAAGTATTAGAATAATGCCAAACTTAAAAGACATAAAAAGCAGAATATCAAGCGTTCAGAATACAAAAAAAATAACAAAAGCTATGAAAATGGTGGCAGCAGCAAAAGTTAAAAAGGCTGAAACTACTGTAAAAGCAACTCGTCCTTTTTCTGATGAACTGGTTCTGTTATTTGAAAAAACACTGGGCAGAGTTAATGAGTATTCAACACTTGGCTTGAAGGTTGAAAAAGGTTTAGATAACTATCCTGCACTACTTACTCCCAGAGAAGTCAAAACGGAAGGTTTACTTGTAATGACTTCTAATAAAGGGCTTGCAGGAGCTTATAATGCAAACATAATTAAAGCTGCTCTGAAAAGAGTTAACAATAACTCTCAAAATGGCATAAAAACTGTAATATATCCTGTAGGTCAAAAAGCTGTTTCCGCTTTTAAAAACAAATCAGGGAATTTTGAACTTAAAAAAGGATATCTTGCAATTGCAAATAATCCTACTGCAACAGGTGCAAGTCTTATTGCAGAAGATATAGCAGAAGATTTTGTTTCGGGTGAAATAGACAGTATTGATATTATAACCACTCATTTTAATAACATGATGTCCTATAGTGTTACTTCCAAAGAGATTTTACCTGTAAAAGCAAAAAAAGCAGACTCAAAAAACATTGACCCCCTAATGGTATTTGAACCTTCTGCGCACGCAATTTTGCAGCAAATAGTTCCTATGTATATAACAAACTCAATCTACCAAGCCCTTTTAGAAGCAAATGCGAGTGAACTTGCATCCAGAATGACTGCAATGTCAGCGGCATCAAATAATGCGGAAGAAATGATTACGACACTTACAATTGATTATAACAAAGCCCGTCAAGCTGCTATTACGCAAGAACTGGTTGAAATTGTATCGGGAGCTCAAGGCGTTAGCTAAGGTTATTTATTTACTTATTTATTTGTAACGTTATGTAACAAAATCTTGAATTTATGTTACGAAATTAAATACATGTGGCACATGCAATTATAGGTATGTAATGCAAAGGATTGATTTCCTGTTAGTATAAAAGATTTTGTAAAATAGCGGCATATACACTTGGTCCGTGCTGCAATAAGAGGATACAGCTATGACAAATATTGATACTAAAATTCAACATGAAGTTGTCCAGAACGCACAGTTTGAAGCTGCCCAAAATGCTAATCGCCAACATGCGGAAAAAAATAATGTAAAAGGGTATAACTTTGAAGATAACGGTGCGGTACTAAATGATGTCGGCAAAGAAATAGAAGTTTTTGAGCCGGCCGAAGAAATAAGCGATTTTGAAGATTCAAGCCAAGAACTGAAATTCAAAATTGTTCAAGAGCCGAAAGAAACGCTGAGAGCGACAGCAAACCAAGAACCTAATGTTGTTAAGGAACTCCTAACAGGGGTTGCTTAGCCGCATATTTCATATATACGAGGAATTAAGACATTAAGTCTTTCGAAAGAAGCGGTAATATCTTCTTTTTAAAAGACTTAATGTTTTTTTATTTTATTATATACTCCTCTGCTTTACTTTTTTTTAATAACAAAACCGCATTTTGTACAAGCTAAAACAGTTCCTGTACTATCTACAGGCATAAAATTATGTTCACAGTGCAATGCATCATCACTCTGTTCGGATATAATATTTCCTTCCTCATCAAGCATAATCCCTTCTTTATATATATGCTGCGGATTAGCACTTTTTCCCCGTTTGTTTTTATTAAGCCATTTTACAAAAATTTCAACTATATACATAATAATCTAAATTTTAAATCCATAAGGCAAATATTCACTAAGTTTTCTAATATTAAGATTGCTAAGTGATTCTGTAATAATTTCGACTTCGTTATCACCTTGAAACTCATACATAACTTGTCTGCAAGCACCACAAGGGTTGCAGTCATCAGAATTAGGGGAATATATTGCAACAGCAAGAATTTCTCTCTCCCCCTCTGATACAGCCTTAAATATAGCGCATCTTTCAGCACAAATAGTCATTCCAAATGAAGAATTTTCAACGTTGCACCCTGTATATATTTTTCCACTTTTTGCCAAAACTGCAGCACCTACAGCAAATCTGGAAAACGGGGAATATGATTGTTTTGAAGCATCTTTTGCCAAATTCATTAACTCATGATAATCCATATATTAATCTCACTATATAAAAATTACGGACTTTCACCCAATTTACAAATCTAATATACTATTTTTTCAAAAAAATAAATCATCTTGTTGATGGATTCGTTATTACTTTGCAAATTAGTCTTTTTTCAGACGTTTAAGAAGTTCTCCTGCGTAATCCATTTTAAAAATCAAGTTAAGTACAGTGTACATTGCAAGCGTGATGAGCATTACCGAGAAAATTTTTGTAATTTCAAATATGTATTTAGGAAGCAATATTTTATCAAACCCCAAGCATATATACCATCCTGCAAGCAGAGTTAAGAATCCTGCAAAAAGCATTTTTACAAGGTTTATAAACAAAATTTTATAGTTAAGTTCGATTTTATTATGCATAAATAATCCGAGCATAGTTGCGTTATATAGAGTTACAAGCGAAGTAGAAAGGGTGATTCCGGCTATTCCCATATTAAGTTTTAGTATCAAAAACCAGTTTAATACAACTTTTAAAGCAATTGCAGAGACAGCTATTAAAAACGGGGTTTTTGAATCATTGTATGCATAATACACCCTTGTGATTGAATCTCTGAATACGTATGGAATTATTGAAAATGAAAGAAAACACAGAGCTTCCGAAACCATAATTACCGCATTAGAATCAAACGCTCCTCTCTCAAACACAAGAGAGATTCCGTCTTCTGCCAACAGCAAAATCAATATAACTATTGGAATTGCTGCAAAAAACAGAACTCCTACACCTTTGTTAAAGTAATTCCTGATAGAATTTTCATCCCCTTCGCCTGCAAGACGTGAAAATATCGGAAACAAAGGAACCAAAAATGCCGTAACCAGAATGCCTACAGGAAATTGGAATATTCTGTTGGCAAAAACAACTGACGTCCAAGCACCTTCTTTAAGGGTAGATGCAAAAAACATATCTATATAAATTCCGATTTGTCCTATTGTAGAACTAAGAATTGCGGGAAATAACAGTTCCATTATATTATTAAAGTGAGGATTATTGACAAAATTCAGATTCGGCTTTATTCTGTAACCTATTTTTCTTACGGAAGGATACTGAACCAAAATTTGTACAACCGCACCCAATAGAGTTGCAAGAGCGAGAATTTTTCCGGATGAATCCGTATGAAAATGTCCTGCTGCCACTATACCTGCAATTACCACAAGACTTAGCATCATCGGAGAAATATTGGGTATAATATATTTTTTATGACATACCAGAATTCCGTAGAAAATGCCGATTATTCCTCCTATTAGAATAATTGGAGACATTATTTTAAAATGCTCTGATGCAAGGTGCAGAAGCTCCGGAGAACCGGCAGAAATAATTATGCCCATTATTTTATCGGCAAATAAAAAGCCGACCACAGACAGAGCCGCAAAAAACAAAAATGTTAATGTAAGAAATGTATTATACAGTCTGTTTATTTTTGCATCTACAACACACTCTTTTCCCAACAGTTTTGAAAATACTGCAACTACCGCACTATGAAAAGGGCCTCCAACTCCGCCAAGAATAATAATTGCAAGCGACGGAATTTGAAGTGCATAAAAATATGCATCTGAAACAAGTGTTGCTCCATAGTAATTCGCAACAACCATATCACGAACGAATCCTATGAGTTTGCTCGCTATTGTTACAAGCGCAATAAGCCAAGCAGCTTTCAGCACTCCTGGCGTTTCATCATTAGTAATCTTGTTCTGTAGTTCTTCTTGCATACTTTTCAACCAGCTCGACATACAAAGTAACGGAACGACCTAATGAGGGCGCATAAAATACTATTGTATTTTCTCCGTCCTCTATGTATCTTGAAATATCTATTTTATACTCTTTCTGAAAAACTGTTTTAGCTACCGGGAACTCTAACTCCTTACCGTTAATCATAACAGCAATCTTACCTGCAGTTGTGTCTTTTATCACAATCTGAGCCCTACCTATAGGCGCCCAAAAAGTTTGTTTGACATCCTCACCACAAACCGTAACCGGGACTGTTCCGAGATGAATTCCGGAATAATAATGCCTTAAAATATTATAGTATGGCTGATTTAGCTTTGTTGCCATATATCCTGCGCCATATTGGCTCATTCCGACACCATGTCCGAAACCGCCTCCGTATACAGTTATTGACGTCAAATTTCCATAACTGTCGAATTTATTTTCAAAAACAATATTCGCACTAGGCAATGATACACCGTTTTTCTGAAAGACTCTTCTGATTACAAGCTCCTTCATTATTCTGTAACATCCTTTAGATGTCATAATTTCAACTTCCATAGCTTTACCGGAAGCTCCACGACGCATTACCTTAATATCCTTAATTTTACCCAATGTATCACCCTGTCTAAATGCCGGAAGTACAAATCCTGTTTTCGACTGAGCCACAAGCGTTGAAGGAAGCAATTCTTCAAGTTCTGCGACATTCCACTCCTTAGTCCATCTGTAATACGGAGATTCTATGTCAAAAGCCGGTACTTTTGATTCGTAAAACTCTTTTATTTTATCCTCCGTATCCAGAGGTGCAAATTCCTCTTTGTCAGGGACTGCCGTTAAATAAGGTTTTGATGCGGACGGAAATATTTTCGTTTGAGGATCAGAAAAAGCGTTTGCATAACTTTCTGTATACCCTCCTGCAGTTGAACTATACAGAGCTAAAATCAATTCTCCGTCATAAAGAGCCACTATTCCGTCTGTTTCCATTACTGCACGGGTCGCCAAATCAGATTCAGTATTTGCACCGAAATATACCTGACTTGCAACACTGTCAACGACATTAAATTCTTTATATGCTTGCGTTCTCGGAGTAAGAACATAATTTCTTGCGGCTACTGCCTGTGCTTTTAATGCTTCCAATCCGAATGCAACAGGCATTTCGTTCGGAACTACACCCTTCAAATACTCCTGAGTTTCAACTAAGTTAACTACATAAAATCCGGATCGTTTTTCGTTTTGAACAATTTCAAAAGCTCCATGATACATTGCAGGCTGACCTTTTCTTAAAAGTCCTTTGATACCGAGGATTCCCTGAGGACAAATAACTACAAAATCTCTTAACATGCCTGACTGTCCGTTAATATTTACATCAAGTCCTGTCGGAGTATTTTTTACAAATATATCCGTATTTGCAGGAATTTTTACTATAACCTTTCTTGAATATTTATCACAAATTTCGCACTCGGAATTTCCATACAAAACTGCCTCCGTTTTTAAAACATTTTGAAATTTGTTATCCGTAATTCCAACTCTGACGACATTGTCATCGATTTGTTCAGCCAAAACTGCTTTAGCATCAGCTATTCCGAAAATCAACAAAAATGTGACCAATAAAAAGCATAGCCCTTTATTTATTTTAACTCCCAAGTAGTACCTTCCTTAGAATCTTTTAACACAATTCCATATTTGTCCAAAGCAATACGAACCTTATCCGCAAAATCCCAATTTTTCTCTGCTCTGGCTATTCTTCTCTTTTCTATCAACTCATCCATTGAAGAAAAATTCTCTCCGATTTCTTCACTGATTTTATTCAAAACTTCCGTTATCTCATCTTCACTCAAAGATGCCTTATCAAAAGTAAAGCCTAATGACTCTGCTAATATGCGTAAAAGAGGATAAGCATACAAAACGTCCTTATTTGCTTTATTAGTTAAATCAAAGAGCACAGCAAGCGCCTTTGATGTATTCAAATCGTCATCCATTGCCTCAATGAATTGATTATACTCATCGTATTTATTAATATCTGATATACTGTTATCCGCTCTTTTTGCGTTAAGCATACGTTTTACACCGTTTGCAGCTGCCTGCAATGATTCATCAGAAAATTCGACAGGCATTCTGTAATGATTTGTCAGAATAAAGAATCTGATTGTATTTGCGTCATAATTCTTAAGTAAATCATCTATCGTCAAAAAATTACCCAAAGATTTTGACATTTTTTCTTTATTTATAGTTACAAAACCATTATGGAGCCAGTAATTCACAAACTTGCAACCGTTTGCACACTCAGATTGAGCAATTTCGTTTTCATGGTGCGGAAAGATTAAATCAGCTCCGCCTGCGTGAATATCAATCGTTTTACCCAAATATTTCCGGCTCATAGCAGAGCACTCTATATGCCACCCCGGACGACCAACACCCCAAGGTGACTTGTAACCGAATTTTTCATCCTTTTTCCACAACGCAAAATCCAGAGGATCTTCCTTTTGCTCACCAACTTCAATCCTTGCACCGCTTTCTAATTGGTCAATCGGCTGTCCTGACAAACTTCCGTATTTACCGAATTTTTTTACCCTAAAATACACATCACCGTTTACCTCGTATGCATAGCCCTTTTCTATCAAATCTTTATTCATGGCTATCATCTCACCTAAGGTCTTTGTTGCAAAGGGTTCTATATCAGGCTGCAAATTGTTCAGTTTCTTCATAGATTCGCTGAATTTTTTGTACCAGTATGACGAAACCTCTTCCGGCGTCTTTCCCTCACTGTCAGCCTTCTTTAATATCTTATCATCTACGTCTGTTACGTTTCTGCAATAAGTTACATCATATCCCCTAAATTTTAAATATCTGTACAATACATCCCAAGTAATGTAACATCTTGCATGGCCTAAATGCGCATTATCATACACAGTAGGCCCGCATACATACATTTTAACCTTGTTACCTTCAATAGGCTTAAATTCTTCTATTTTACTATTGTATGTATTATATAATCTCATATTTTTGCTCCCCAGTATAACATTGATTTTACTACAAACAGGTACAAATTGAAAAGGGGGAGAATAAATAGTAATAAATTAAAAGCAATGTTTCAATAAAAATGCCCGTTTTTATCAAAGATAAAAATCGGGCATTATAGTTAATTCTTGTAATTTTATAAAGTTGCTAATTTTTTATAATAATCATGAGCTTGCTCAAACTTATATGCAAAGTTGAACAATTTTGCCTCTTTTAACTGCGGAGCCATAATTTGAAGCCCAATTGGCATGCCGTCACAATCGAATCCTGCCGGAACTGATATTGCAGGAATACCTGCAAGATTTGCACCGATTGTTGCAATATCTGTCAGATACATAGCAAGCGGATCCTCAGTCTTAGAACCCAAATCGAATGCTGTATTTGGGCAAGTCGGTGCAATAAGTACATCAACTTGAGAAAATGCTTTTATAAAGTCTTCATTAACAACTCTTCTCATTTGCAGAGCTTTTTTATAGTAAGCGTCATAGTATCCTGAACTCAACGCATAAGTACCAAGCATTATACGGCGTTTTACTTCCGGACCAAAACCTTCCGCACGTGTTTTACAATACATTTCAAGCAGATTTTTTGCATCAGCTGTCCTGTGACCGTATTTTACGCCGTCAAAACGAGCCAAATTAGAACTGCATTCTGCTGTAGCTAAAATATAGTAAATACCGATAGAGTGTTTAATATTAGGAAGAGAAACCTCAACAACTTCTGCCCCCAGTGATTTATATGTATCTATTGCGCTTTGTATTGCATTTTTAACATCATCTGCAAGCCCTTCGCCTATAAGTTCTTTTACCACACCAACCTTCAAGCCTTTTATATCATTGTTTAAAGACTCTCTGTAGTTTTCAACAGGAAGTTTTAAGGAAGTAGAATCGTGATAATCGTATCCGGAAATGACCTCCAAAAGAGCAGCTGCATCTTCAACCGTTCTTGCAAACGGGCCGATTTGGTCAAGAGAGGATGCAAAAGCTATTAAACCATATCTTGAGACTTTGCCGTATGTAGGCTTCATACCTACAATACCGCAAAAGCTTGCAGGCAAACGAATACTTCCGCCTGTATCAGAGCCGAGGGCAAGTGCTGCTTCACAAGACGCTACAGATGCGGCAGAACCGCCTGAAGAACCTCCTGGGACTTTGTTTAAATTCCAAGGGTTATGAACCTTCTTGAATGCGGAATTTTCATTTGAAGAACCCATTGCAAATTCATCCAAATTAGCCTTTCCCACAATAGGAATCAAATTATCAAGCAATTTTTGAGTTGCAGTTGCATTATACGGCGATACAAAATTTTCCAAAATCTTGCTTGATGCTGTTGTCTTTGAGCCGATTAAGTTCATATTATCTTTTAATGCAAGAGGGACACCGGCCAAAAGCGGCAATTCTTCTCCGGCTGCAATTTTTGCATCAACTTTCTTTGCTGTATCCAGTGCAATATTTTCTGTTAATGAATTGAATGCACCCAGTCTGTCATCAACATCCTTTATTCGATTTAAAGATGCCTGAGTAAGCTCTACCGCAGAAACCTCTTTATTCTTAAGTGCTCTATACTGTTCCATAGCACTTTTCTTTAACATTTCATGCATATCTTCTCCTTAATGGGGTAAAACTCTTATACCCTTAATACCCCGATAATAAAATTATACCAAAAACAAGAATGCTTGAAACAAACATTAATTTAATATTTTTATGTTAAGATATAACTATCACGAATCTAAAGGAGGGAAACAATGATTACAAAGATTTCAGCTTTAAGAACTTCGTTTTCAAATGTGGATTTTTCAAAATACGCATCAAAAGCATCGAAGTTTGTAGATGAATTTTCAACAAGAGCTAATAAACCCGGCAAGTTTTTAAACTGGGTTGATTTACCTAAAGAACAATTAAAAAGACTAGATGATTTATATTCAATGGCATCATCTCTCAAATCTCAAACAGGAGCAACAAAGCTCAGTGTACTGGGCATTGGAGGTTCAAAGCACACCGTAGAACACATGCTTGGAATTAACGGATTAAATATAGACGGAAATTCAATTTTATTCTATTCTGACGTAGATTCTACAAGTTTGAACAGATTTCTTGCCAAATTAGGGAATAATGTTTTAAGCTCGAACTACCTCGTAGCCTCAAAATCAGGTTCTACGTTTGAAACAAAAGACGGATTTTTAAGATTACAAAAAATGGTAGAAGATGCTTATCTTGCAAAAGGAATGTCTCATGATGAAGCAAAGAAAGCCGCTGCTAAACATTTTATTGCAGTAACTGATAAAAACCCGGAAAAGAGTGAACTCAGAAGAACTTCTCAAGAAAGCGGATGGCTCGGAGATTTATATATTCACGATGATGTAGGCGGAAGATTCTCTGCATTTGACGACCACGCTTTATTCACTCTTGCTTATGCAGGAATGCCGAAAGAAGATATGGCATCTATGCTTCGCTCAGCACAAGAAGTTTCTGAACTTTCTTTATCAAACGATTTGGAAGCTAATGACGCTTTAAAAGAAGGTATCTTCTGGGCAGACGCTAAGATGAAAGGTATTAATGCGTCCGTTCACCAGTATATGGGTTCAATGTTTGAAAACACTGTATACTGGCATGCACAAATGCAAAATGAATCCGTTAAAGACACTCTGAAACAGATTGCAAAAGTTCCTGATGCTATGCACCACTCAGCAGAAGCGCATTTTAATCCTGCAAACAAGTTTGCATTTGCACTTACTGTTCCTACAGATAACGGAGTTTGCTCATCAAACGCTTCAGCATACGTTGACGCTCTTACAAAATCCTATGAATCGACAGGCGCCTTCTTTAAAGAGTATGTTGAAACATCAGAACTTGGACTTAAGCCTGAAGCTGCAGGCGCATTGACTCAATTAAGAGCATTTGCAACAGTTTACCAAGAAATTGTCGATGCCGTTATGCAGAACAAATCACTTCCGGAAGTGTTTGACAGCGTACTTCAACCGCACGTAGAGTTCTACAAAAAGAACCTTAAAGGTGGCGTTGTAACTCCGGGTATGATAGGATAGAAATTTGAACTTAAAAAAACAAAAAACGGTTTGTACAAATGCAAACCGTTTTTTGTTTCTTAACCTATTTTATCAATTTTTTTAGGTTTTGCTTCCGGTTGAGTTAGATATTCAAGCATTTCAAGTGGCATATCTTTTCCTGTAACACTTTTGTACATTTTTTTTACCAATTCAGGATTTTTTCTCAAATATTCTACATTTTTTTGCATTTCCATATACTCAAAAGCTTGTTTAAACAACTCCTTAGTATTTTTAAAATCAAGTTTCCTACTTTGTAGTTTATAATCTTTTATAGATTTTTTACCATTTTTTGAAGTCGCTCCTGTTACTGCCATATTTAATCCTCCGTGTTTTCATATACTAATCGTATATATATAAAGTATTTACGGAGAAAATAATTGTCTTTTTTTTTACAAAACTTTATAAATATCATAAAGCTTCAGTTGAACCGCTTGTATTTTTATTTTTAGACTTTGTTTCTTTTAATTTCTTTTCACGTTCCTGAATCTTAATCATTGTTTCCATATCCATTTCATGAATTTTTCTCACGTATTCAAGACGTTTAGTTTCATCTTCGATTTTTTTATCTGCTTTATCTTGTTTCTTCTTAATTTTAGCTTTTTCTTTAGCTTGTTTTGCCTCAAACTCAATCTCTGAAACCGGAACTACGTCAGAATCTTCTACAAGGCGGTACCCGATAACCGATACAGGAACAGTTGCACCGGTTAGCGATTCCAGCCTGGTTTCTTCGCCTTCCATATCTATACTCCAAGTGCCCAAAAATTTCGGAGCATCGCCTGTATATGCGTACGCACAAACAATAACTCTGTTTTCGTCATTTGCATCAAACCCCATCGGATAAATATCCCAGCGTTTATCGTTCAAATTTGCTCCCGTTTTCATTTCCCAATATGTAACTATTGCTTCTCTGATTTCAGGCAATTTTTTCGCTTGCTTTTGGGCAAAATCGTATACCCACAACTCGGTTTTCCAGATTCCATCATGCCTGTAACCTATTTTTTCTTTGACAACAAGCTTATTATTATCACTTGAAAAATCAATAGGGGTGAGCGTCCTGAATACAAATTTTGTATCAATGTCTTTGGAAGTCGAAATAAGCGGTTCCGGTTCTTTATTTAAGACATTTGCTTTTTCAACCTTATCAATGTTTGAAAGCGTCGAATCCAAATTGATTAAAAATAAATCACAACTTGTGCAGTCAGACTGTGCATAATAATATACCGCAGGATAAACGAGTTTAGTATAATCTCCTGAAACAATTCCCTGTGCATTTATCTGTCTGTCAAAATTCAATTTTCTCGGGAGTGAAAGTTCAGGGCTGCCCACAGGGTCATTATACTTTACAAGCTTAAACTTGTGCTGCGGAACGTACACCATGTTCTCATCCTTTGGCATTTCTGCCTGAGTTAAAATTTTTGCACTGATTTCTCGTTTTGTCTTTGCTCTGGATTTTGCTTCATACTCTTCCATCGTCATATAACCTGATTCAGGCAAGCGGCTTTTTTCATATTTTTCTTTCACATCATGTTTATCGACATCATTTTTGTATAAATACTCAGAAACAGTCTTATCTTGACGCCGCATTATGGGGTATTTTAGCTGTGTAAATTGGACTTTTGCAGCCATTATCATGCCGGCAAGCGGAGAAAACATTATACCAACCCTTCCTTCATCGCAGTAACGGTTGCCTGCGTCCTTGTAGTAACACAAAGTTTTTGCAGAATACTGTGTACGTGTGCTTTAGCAGTAGCTCTGGATATTACAAGTTTAGATGCAATTTCCGGATTTGTAAGTCCTTCAACCATAAGCTCCAAAACATCCAACTCTCTGTCCGTCAGTCCGTATGAGTTCTCGGTTCTCTTAATTTCCGGCTCGGAAACTACTTTTGAAGAAGGTCTTTGCAAGTTAGAAAAAACCATCTTTGCAATACTCGGGTCAATCCAGCCAATACCTTCATAAACTGATTTAATCGCTGATATTGTCTGCTCCGGAGTTGCACCCTTCATAATATAACCGTCCGCTCCGGCTCTAAATGCTTCAAAGACATCATTGTCGCTATCCCGAGAGGTAAATATCAGCACTTTAACATCAGGATTAAATTCTTTGATTCTAAGAGTTGCCTCTATTCCGTCAATATTAGGAAGTCCTATATCCATCAGAATGACGTCGGGAGAAACTTCTCTGGCTTTTTTAATTCCTTCAAGCCCATCTGCAGCCTGAGCAGCAAGATTAATGTCTTCCGCCTTATCAAGCAACATCGTTAAACCCATTCTGTATAATTCATGGTCTTCAACAAGCAGTACATTTATCATACTAAGCTTCCTTCTTTTTCCCGAACTACCGTATCCGTAAGTAAAAATGAAAATTCACTTCCTTTATTTAAAACACTTTCAAGCCATATTTTCCCGCCGTGTGACTCAATTATCTGGCGAGACAGATATAACCCCAATCCGGTTCCCGTTGAACGTTTTTTGCTGGTACCCTGCGAAAATCTTTGGAACATATTCGGAATATCCTCCTGAGGGATACCGCTTCCGTTATCTGAAACAGAAAATATCAAATCCTTTGCTTCCGTCTTAAGAGTTATAACAACTTTCCCGCCTTCTTGAGTATAATTAATTGCATTTCCGCACAAATTACAAATTACTCTTCTGAGTTCTGAGCGATCTGCATTTATTTCCACATCATTAAATCCGCAATCTATACTGAAATCTATATTTTTAGATTTTGCAAGCGGCATAAGTTCGTCATAAACCTGCTTAACCAGATTATATATATTAAAGTTTGTCTTTGTGAGAGTAAGCTTATCCGCATCATACTTATATACTTCCAACAGAGCGTTTACAAGTCCTAACAAATCCTCATTGCTTTTCTGCATTGTAGATAAAAGCAGGGTTTGTTTCTCATCCAAATTTCCCAATGCGCCGTTTAAAAAAAATGTTAATGTTTGTATCGCTGCAAGCAGCGGAGTTCTTAGGTCATGTGTAAGAGTTGCAATAAAATCATCTCTGAGTTTGTCAGCCTTTTTCTGCTCAGTTACATTTCTTATCACCCCGACAAAACGTTTAAATTTGTCATCCGGATTTATTCTTGCAAAGCTCACTTCTATCGGGATTTCACTGTTTGAAAGAGGATTCTTTATGAAAAAATCCCTCAGCAGAATATCGTTGTCATCTGCTTGATGAAGCGCCTTTGATACAAATGTTTTCTTGCCAAACAAATAATCATCAATAGAAGAATTGACTAATTTATTACTAACGTGTCCTATTAACGTTTCACACGCAGGATTTACCTGTTCTATAATTCCATCTTCATTCAGAATAACAATACCGTCTGCACAATAATTGACAATTCCTTCCAACTTTGCATTTGACTGCCTTAAGTCCGCAGTACGCTCAGCAACAATCTGCTCTAAATTGTGAGAATAATTTTCCAATTCCTTTTTCGCTGCTTCAAGTTCTTCTATCTTTGCCCTCAGCTCACTAAGCAAGTAACTTCTTTCAATACCGTTTTTTATATTTATAATTAAGTCATCGTTATTCCATGGTTTTTCTATATAACGATACAAACCTATTTCATTAATTGCTTTTATTGCATTTTCTTTATCCGCATACCCCGTTAAAAGAATTTTACTAACTTCAGGATATAATTTTTTTACTTCCTTTAAGAACTCTAATCCGTTCATATCAGGCATTAAAAAATCAGATATAACTAAATCAGGCTGATTTTCCTTTAAAAAATTCAAAGCCTCGATTGGAGAATTAAAAAAATGTGCATCAGAAAATCCTTCAACTTTTAGCAATGCCTTAAAAGCTGAAGTCACAATCTTTTCATCATCGACTACAACAATCTTCCCCTTGTCCATATTCCTATATTAACCCAAATATCTTTATTAGACAAATTATTAACATTTATAAATAATATGGTATAATCATCCATGAGAGAAACTAATTTAAATTTGGAGTTTTATAAATGAAAAAAGGATTTACTTTATCTGAGATACTCATAACTATAGGAATTGTAGGTGTTGTATCAGCAATAGTTGTTCCGAATATAAGTGCAAAAATTACCCGTAATACTATCGGCTCATCTCTTGCACGTGCGGTCGAACTTACCGAAACCGGCATGGCAAACATAATTCAAACTGCAAATGACAGAACCGATGAAGCAAATATATCAACACTAAGTGCACTTAGACGCTCCGATTTTGGCGGGAATAACAACGTCCTTCTTGTTCTTCAAAATAACAGAGACACTTTACTTGGAGATTTGACAATAAGTTATACTAATTTACAAACTGCAACTCCTCCTAATGGTTATGATAACAGAAACGGAAATGTATACCAATTCAAAAAAGTTAAATCTTACTTAATTTATGTTCCAAATGCTGTAAACTTAACAAGCTTTGTTGATAGAAACGGAATTACACGAGCTGTTGAACCGAATGAAGTCATCAGAAACGTATTTCTTGATGCAAACGGTGCAGACCAGCCAAATGAATTAGGAAAAGATATTTTCTTATTCGGCTTAACAGATTCGGGACATCTTGTTCCTGCAGGGTCACAAGCTTATAATAATAATATATGGAACGGCAGCATTCAGATGAATTGTGGCGGAGATACTATACCTAATGGCAATGATGCAAACGGCAATGATATGCGACTTTCTTGCGCTGCAAGAGTAGTAAATGACGGTTACAAAATTAATTACAATTATTAATATAAAAAAGGAGAAAACAAAAATGGCAGGAAAATTATTAGCTAGCATTCAAAGAACAGACACAGAACAATTACAAATTTCAATATCAGAATACAGAGGGAAAAGCTATTTCAATTTGAGAATATTCTACACAACGGATGACGGTGCAACTTGGCTTCCTACAAAAAAAGGCGTAACTTTTGCTCCTGATCAGCTTGATATACTATCTGACGCAATTGAAGAAGCTAAAAAAGAATTTATGACAGAAGAAGAATAGTCGAAAGCTGATAAATTTAATTATGAATGATTCTGTAAAAGACGAATTTATATCAACAGTATCACACGAAATGAGAACCCCTCTTACAAGTATAAGAGGGTTTTCTCAAACTCTTTTGAATTCGTGGGATAAAATTGACGAAGAAAACAAAAAAAAGTTTGTAAAAATCATCGAAGAACAATCAAACAGGCTTATTCATCTTGTTGAAAATATCTTGACTGTTTCAAAAGTTAATGCGGAAAATTTTGTTCTTAAAAAAGTAAATATAAATTCAGGTATAGAAAAAATTATACCAATGTTTACGGAACAATATAAATTTCACAAAATCATCTTTGAGCCAATGGTTAACTTACCGCCGGCACTTGCGGATGAAGATAAATTTCAGCAGGTTATGACAAACCTTATAGATAACGGATGCAAGTACTCAGAAGAAGGTAAAACCCTTACGGTTAAAACAGGTACAGAAAACAACCTTATTTTTGTAAGCATTCAAGATCAAGGAGTAGGAATAAAACAAGAAGATTTTTCAAAATTATTCCAAAAATTCAGCAGACTGGAAAACCACTTAACAAGCAAAACTCAAGGTAACGGACTTGGTTTGTACATAACAAAACAAATTGTTGAAAAAATGGGCGGAAGTATAACCGTAACATCTAAAGAAGGCAAAGGCACAACATTTACTGTTTACTTTAAAGTCTACAATGAAGAGGAGGCTCTAAAATGTTCTCAACAGTCTTGATTATAGACAAACGTCCCGAGCTATCCGTAAAGTATAAAAAATCCGTAGTAAATTCTGAAACCTCTGCAATCATTGCTCACAATTTGAACGACGGATTAAAATTTATTCAATCGGAAGAACCGGATATGATAATCGTATCTGATACAATAGAAGAACAACTTCCGAATTTTTGCAGAAGAATACGCTCTCTTACTTATAACACAAGGCCTGTGATAATTGCGCTTTCTAAATCAGCAGATTCAGACGACAGAATAAAAACGCTGGAAAGCGGAGCTGATGACTTTATAAGTGAGCCTGTGAATATCGAAGAATTCAAAACAAGAATTCAAGCACACTTAAGACGGGACATAGAATCAAATTTAGATAATAAAACACTACTTCCGAATAAAAAAATAACGGAAAAATGTTTAAAAAGGGTTCTTAATTCTGATTTGAAGCATGCAGTATTATTAATAACTCTTCAAAATATGGAAAGCTATAAAGCAGTTTATACTGAAGTCGCCTCAGATAAGTTAATACAAACATTTTCTGCAATAACGAAATCTTCTCTTGAAGAGGAAGACTTTTTCGGACAACTTGATGAAAACAATTTTATTATAATAACAAATATATACAGAGCTGAAAAACTTGCGGCATTTTTAACATTTGCATTTGACACTGTTGTGCCAAAATTTTATTCCGAAACTGATTCAAAAAGAGGATACATAATCCTTAGTGGTGACAGGTTGGCCGGAATGAGAGCTAATTTTGTATCAATATTAATTGGCGGACTTGTCGATAATTTTCAAATGACAGAATCCGTAAATGCACTTTTGGAAAGGCTCTATAATGTAAGAAACATTGCAAAAGTACATTCCGGCTCGAATTATGCAATCGACAGACTGCGCTTGTCAGGAGAAAATTCCGTAGCAGACACATCAAACGCAAATAAAATTTATATTAAAGAAAATGACACTGCTCTATCACTGCTTTTGAGAACAACACTTGAACTTCAGGGATATGATATCGCAAATGAATTAAATCCGGAAGACTCTGTGCAGCCGGGAATTATCATCATGGATTCAAACGACGATTTATCTGCGCTTGAAATATGCACAGAATTAAAAAATAACGCCAAATTTGTTAATACAAAAATTATTGTAACCTCTACTGTACACGATAAAACAGCAATACTAAATTCCGGTGCAGACTTGTATTTACCTAAACCTTACGAAATACATGAATTAATAAGCTGGATAGAATACCTCAAAAAGTACTAAAATTTTCTGTATTTGAGGCTTTCATAAAAATATTGAACCAAATCTTCACTCTTTTTTCTTCCGGAAGAATCTTTTGTAAACATTCCATATATCTCTGAGTCGAAAAATCCATTTTCATATAGATGTTTGTTAGGCCAACCGTTAAACATATCAAAGTTTCCAAGCACGATTGAACAAGATTTTGTCAAAATTTTACCTAATTTTTGTGCAAGTTCTAAAACGGATTCTTTTGGTAAATACGGCCAAAAATTTCTGCACAATAGAATGGTATTTTCATTAGGCAGTTTTTCTACATCCTCCAATATGTTTCCCTGTGAAAAAATCACCTTGTCTTTAAGTTCGGGTCTTACTGCAATGTCTATTAACTTTTCACCCTTTTTTGAAAGAACATCAAAATATCTTTCTAAATTATATCCTGTCTGCCACCTCATTGTTCTAAGCTCATCGTCGGTCACTTGAAATAGTCCTCTTTTTGCCAAATCTATATTTTCATAGTCCAAATCTTTAGCAATTATCGGGAAAAACTTTTTTGCTTTTTCTCCTAAAACCGTTATGAGCTTTGCCGCAAGTGAATACGCTTCTTCTCCGTTAGAGCAGGCGTGACATACAATATTTACTTTGTCATCTGCTTTATACATTTCATCAATATAACGCACAAAACTGTCCCAGTCTAAATCATTCCTAAAAAAAGTTGTTGTTGTGTAAAATGAATAATCGTCCGCAAGTTTTTTTTCCGAATAAGAATTAAAACAAGGATTATATTTTGGTTGATTAAAATTTATAACAGAATTAATTCGCATAATAAATAAAAACCCGTAATAAAATAATTTGCTTAGCTTGAAAACTTGCAAAAAATTTTTGATGTGATATTTTAGAAAGGTAAGTCGCACCTATGCAGTTCAGCTAGGGTCGTCCATGAAGAAGTGTCCGGCAGACAGTTTGGAATGGAGCAGACAAGTCAGAAACCGTAAGGTTTTTGTGAGAAGTTTAGAGAATAAAATGCTTTGGACAGCGACAAACGTTGACAACTTAATAGCGGATTTGCGGACGGCATTCTTGTCGGATAGCGAACAGATTGAGTGGACAGGCACGAATTGCCGAAAATAAAACTCTGTGAGCGTGGAGCAAATCCAAGACAACAACAGATATGCGTCCGTAGCTCAGCTGGATAGAGCATCTGCCTTCTAAGCAGAGGGTCGCGCGTTCGAATCGCGCCGGGCGTAAATTAAAGGAGATAGATTATTTCTATCTCCTTTAATTTTTGTTTGGCAGGCGATTTGACCGCCAAATGCGTAAGCATTTTATCGCGTTCGGCGGATTTTTTGCAGAGAGCGGAGGACTTTTGCGAAAAGAATGCTAATTCTTTGAAGCAAAATCCGTAGACTCGTTTAACGCAAAAAATCCAAGAGAAATCGCGCCGGGCGTAAATTAAAGAGGATTGGTTCTTCCAATCCTCTTTAATTTTTATTTGCACTAAGATTTGAACGCATTTTGCGCTTGAGCAAGTGAGCGTAGGAGTTTTCTTAGAAGTTCGGCATAATTTGTTAAATAATATCACTCTAACTCTATCCTCAAGAGAATAGGGAAAACAAGCAGACAAACTAGTAACATCTAACTTACATTACAGTAAGTCTTACACTCCCCCTCACAATTCCCTTTCTAGTAAATTTACAGCACCTATTGTATAATTAAGTACAACATGGAGTCTTAAGAAGTATGAATTTTAGGAATATTGTAAAAAAATACAACGATATAAATTTAGTTGTAAGGATTCTTGCAGGAATATTATTGGGTATAGCGCTTGCCGCAAGTCTACCGCAGGTTCAATATATAGGAATTTTAGGAGATTTATTTGTAGGTGCTCTTAAAGCTATTGCTCCGCTCTTAGTACTTATACTTGTCATAAGTTCAATTGCGCAGTCTAAAGAAAAACCTGACGGAAGATTCAGAACCGTAATATTTTTCTATCTTTTTTCGACATTTATCTCTGCTGCCGTTGCAGTTTGCGCAAGCTATTTATTCCCGCAAACTCTTATTTTTTCGGGTACTGAAACCGCATATTCCGCTCCGGCTTCGCTTGGAGAAGTTGTTCATAATTTATTGATAAATATTGTCGTTAATCCTATATCTTCACTAACTGAAGGCAATTATTTGGGAATACTTTTCTGGGCAATTATCACCGGAATTGCGCTAAAGTCAGTCGCATCAGATACGACAAAAGTCCTGCTATCGGATGCTTCCCAATGCATTTCAAAAGTGGTAACCTTAATTATAGAATTTGCACCATTTGGAATTATGGGTCTTGTATATAGCGCTGTTTCATCAAACGGAATTGATATTTTTACCGTATACGGAAAAATGATACTTCTCCTTGCAGGGTGTATGTTTTTTGTATACTTTGTTTCAAACCCGATTATTGTATTTTGCGCAATTAAAAAAAATCCGTATCCCTTAATACTAAAATGCTTTAAAGAAAGCGGTATAACTGCCTTTTTTACAAGAAGTTCTGCCGCAAACATACCAATGAATATGGCTCTATGCGAGCGTTTGGGTCTGGATAAGGATTTGTATTCAATTTCAATTCCTCTCGGCGCAACAATCAATATGAACGGTGCTGCAATAACTATTTCCGTAATGACACTTGCGGCAGTCAGCACTTTAGGAATCTCTGTAAGCATTTTTTCGGCATTATTATTAAGTATATTGTCAACTTTTGCAGCATGCGGAGCATCAGGAGTTGCCGGCGGTTCTCTTTTATTAATTCCGCTCGCTTGCTCTTTGTTTGGAATCCCTAATGACATTGCAATCCAAGTTGTAGGAGTCGGATTTATAATCGGTGTAATTCAAGACAGTTTGGAAACTGCACTGAATTCTTCCGGAGATGCTATATTTAGTGCCACGGCAGAATACTACCAGATGTTAAGACACGGAAAAGAAATTCCGGAGTTTAAAAACTAAAAATTTCTTTACACAAAAAATTAATTTAGCAATTTTTTCTGACAAAAAATCTTTATATATATAAGAATTTTGTCAGGGATATTATGAGTATATTTGCAAACAAAATAAGTGCAGCAAGCAAGACATATCAACCTTCTGTTCAAATTGGAACAGATAAAGGTAAGCTGTCGGAAAAACCTGTAACAGTTTTTCCTCTAAAGGCACACGATTTTCAAGAGCAAAATACTAAATGCTGGTCAGAAGGCTTGGACAGAAATATAGATTACATAATTTTATCAAATCATTCAGGGATTGATAATCGGCTGGACCGTATTACAGAAAAGCTTGAGGCAATAGGAAAAGAAGTCGGATTTGAAGTCAAGAGAGTTGATAGCGAAATTTGGCTTGAAGACTACAGTATAAGACGAGCCGACGGTAAAATATATGTTCCTGTTTACAATAAAAATGAAGAGTGGGTGAATGAGCACATTAACGCACTAAAAATTATATTAAACAGATTTGATATTTCACTTGCAGGACAAGGAAATGCAATGGATAACAAGTCAAAAGAATACGCTCAAAACATCAGAGAAAGCAATAAATACGTAGGATTCAGTTATTTAGAGGGAGGCAATGTTCTTAACACAAAACTTCCTGACGGAACTCCCGCCGCAATAATCGGAGAAGAATCCATAGGGTATACCCTTGCACTTTTAGGATTAGATGATACGGAAGAAAATATTCAATTTGCAAAAAAACATATTGCACACGACTTGGGACTTGAAGAAAAAAACATTACATACATTCCGCAAGCAGATTTTCATATAGACATGTACTACAGACCTCTGCAAAACGGAGTTATTGCAATCCCTGACTACGAAGCAGGAGTAAAAATTCTGCAAAATATAGAATTAGACGGACTCAGTGATAAGGAACGAAGATGTTTAATTCTTGACTTGCAGATTATGGATATGAAATCAATGATAATAATGGAAGACGCTGAAGAAGCGTTAAAAAAAGCAGGGTATAATCTTGTAAAAATACCTTGTTTTTGGCCGGCAAACACTGAAATCGTTACTGACGAAGATGCAGAACGAGACGATAAGCCACGTATAAACTACATGAATGGCATTTGCGGAACTTCTAAAGACGGGCAAACCTACTACATTACAAATGAGTCCAACTATCCGGAATTGAATGAAATTATCGAAAAACACTTTGAAGAAGCCGGTATTGATAAAGTATTTTTTGTTCCAACCGCAAACTACTTGAGCAGAAACGGCGGAATTGACTGCTTGACACAAGAATGCGGCAGAGATATTAAACATTAATTATTTTGAAAAAACGGATATATGTACGTATAAAATAATGCCTTGTAGAATCTTGGTCTAAGCATAAACATAGGGCGATACTTGAAGTATTCAATTAATGAATCCCTCTGATTATCCTTTGTCCAATGCTCTAAATCTTTATCGTTGAGTTTCCACGGTGTAAGCTGCAAATATTTAAAATAAAGCGGACGGTGATAACTGTACGATGCGTAATGCCAAGGTTTTTTTCTTGCAACAAAATGAATTACTTTTGGACTGTTTGTATAACTCGAACGGTTTGTAAAGTTGCTTGATTGAACATTCCATTCGTCACCAACAATTTTTATCTTTCCCTTGCAAACTTCGTTAAGTATTGTTTGGTCGCCCATCTTTATGCTATCAACATTCTCAGCAGTCCAATTAAGGAAAAGTGACTCAACATCATTTTTCCTTATGTTATCAAGATTAAAAACAACCAAACCTGCGTTTATGTACTGCGGATTCTGTTTCAACATCCTTTTATTTATATCTCTTACTCCTGCAATATAATAATTTTCAAGATTTGTATTAAAAAGTTCTGCGAGACTGGAATTTACTACCATATCACAATCAAAATATATAATTTTGTCAATATCAGGAAGCATTGAAGCAAGCTTTAAACGGTAATATGTAGCAAGCGTAACATATGAGTGAGTTATAACTTTTTTATAGGATTCAAACAAACTATTATCTACATTTACAAAGTTTATTTCACAATCTTTGATATTCTTGAGAGTTAAAATTTCAGATTTTTTCTCGTTGGAAATTCCACCATCCAAAATATAGACAGCAAGACTGTCTTCTTCTTTTGCATTATCAAGAATTGACGCTATCAAAACTCCCGCATACTGTGCATAATTATCGTCACAAGCAACACAAATATTTATTTTATCCATACTTTTTAACCGCTCCAGTTATAAACTCATTAAAATTCTAACAAACAATCCCGCTTTAATCAATGTAAATTAAAAACTCCACATTAAAAAGTTAAAATAGAAAACTTGTGTTTAAAAGAACTATCGGTTTAAAATTATGAACCATAAATTTTATAATTACTTTGGGACAAAAGTTGCACCCTGTTAACCCCTTCAATTATGCATCAAAGAGGTCTATTCATATGATGATTTTATAATAAATATAATTTAAAAATCTCACAGATTTTTTAACAAATCTTAATATTGTTAAGCAAAAATAAAAATCTTTATAATTGGCAGAAAGTCAATGATAATCCATAATAGAATAGAATAGCCCGTAAGTTGGGCATACTTGCCCAACATCAATATATAGGTTTATAATTTTGCAA
>JAFVAR010000024.1 GCA_017480425.1 bacterium
ACGAAGCCCACCGTAAGATGAGATCTCTCATAGCATAAGCTAGTAAGTCCCGTTGTAGAAAATGACGTTGATAGGTCAGAGGTGTAAGAGTGGCAACATTTTCAGCCGACTGATACTAATAGGACGAGGGCTTTTTCTAAACAGATTTTGCAATGCAAAATCTAAGGTTAGTTGGTGATACGTAAGTTTATATTTTATGCAATTTTGAGTGTACCGGAAACGGTAACAAGACTGGAGGAAATAACTAAAGGTCTTGTTGAAAAGTTTCTTGGTGGCCAATCGTAGGTAAACCACCCGTTCCCATCCCGAACACGGTCGTAAAGACCTACAGAGGCGAAAATACTTGGGGGGCCACCCCCTGGGAAGATAGCACGCTGCCAAGATCTATTTTAAAAGAAAAAGAAATCGGTTGGATAATCGGTTTCTTTTTTTTAGTTGTAAACCACCCTTCCTCTCAGGAAAACGTGACATTTAGTCACCTTTTCCTTCGGCAGAGTCATCCCGAACACGGTCGTAAAGACCTACAGAGGCGAAAATACTTGGGGGGCCACCCCCTGGGAAGATAGCACGCTGCCAACATCTATTTTAAAAGAAACGACCAATTGTTAGGATTAATAGTTGGTCGTTTTTGGTGTAAAGTTGAAAATGTAAAATAGAACATTATTATTAAGATTTGTAAATATTTTAGAATTTTTAGTCAATTTCTAATCTTTACGTAACTTGCTAAAATCGTAAGTGTAGAAATCGTCTAAACAGGCAGAAAGGACAAAGTATGTCACTAAATATTAAAACAAATGTAGCAATGCCACAAAGCCAAATGGCATTTAGGGGTAACAAAGCTAAGCAAACAGCTAAAATCGTTGATGAATTAGGTTTTGAACTTCCAAGAAAAATTTACCTTGAACAATTAAGAAGAACAAATCCGGATATGTATAAACATGTTATGATTAATGACATTGAGCATAAAGTAATGTCTATGTCGAATTGGGAAATTATTAAAACTTTATTTAAAGGAATTTTTAAGATTAAGTAAACCACCCTTCCTCTCAGGAAAACGTGACATTTAGTCACCTTTTCCTTCGGCAGAGTCATCCCGTTCTTGGATTTTGCTTCTCACTCCGCAGACGTTCACTCCATTTTTGCTAGGCAAAAAGTTTCGTTCACTTTGCTCCGTGCTACTTCGAGTTAGGCTCACTTACGTTCGCCGTCACTCTACGCAAAATCCGCAACACGGTCAAGGACTCCATAAAAATAATTAAGTATTATTTTTATGGAGGGAGTCGAGTCAACATCCATGATGTTGCGAGACGTATAAAAACATAACGGTGATAATACTTGGAGGGCCACCTCCTGGGAAGATAGCACGCTGCCAACATCTAATTTAAAAGAAAGAGGAATTGGTTGGATAATCAGTTCTTCTTTTTTATTTTTTGTTGGGTTTCACCTAGCATGCTAACTACTTACTCACCTTTTCCAATAAGGGGCAAAGGGAATATTAGAGCAATGCAACATAAATCAGCTAACCTATATAGGTTAGCTGATTTTTCTGCAGCAAGAGCTTATGCTCTTTCTGCCATAAATTTGTTCATTGCCTCTTGAGATATTTCAACTGTATCTTCTATAATTGTACCAACAGCTTCCATAGCTTCCTGTGCCATTTTAAGACATTTAACTGCATATTGAGCCTGTATTTCAGGGGTTAAAGCGCTTCCGCCAATTGATGATACGTCCATAAAACTTCCTTCTAAAAAGATTATATATACCATTATAACATATTGTATATATTTTTCAACATGTAAAAAAAATGAGCCCGAGGGCTCATGGAATTAAGAATAGCTGGAAGTATGAAAAAGATTTAATAATTATATTAAATCTAATAATTTTACTTTAAGCTATTCCCTGCCACGATAATATTTAAGTATAAAAAAGAACTGTCTTTTATTATAAAGGCAGTTCTTTTCTTCTTATATTATTAAACTCTATTTAATTCTGAATGTAACATTTGCAACTGCAGTAACTTTTTTGTCTATTGTTGAAGTATCATTTATTCCCATATCTGAAACATTTGTTGAATCAACCGGAGTAATTTGGTATACACCCATTCTTACTGCAGAAATCTTTCCGACAGAGTTATGAGAAGGTTTTAGCATTGATGCAGCTCTGTCTTTAGCATCTTTAGAAGCTTTTTCAAGCAGTGTTACTTTAAGCTCAGGCAGTTTTGAATAATCGTAAGACGGAGTGTTAACATTGATAACAATTCCGCTATTAATAAGACTTGCTACGTCTGTTGAAATTTCTTTAATTAGTTCTACATCATCTGCTGCAATAGAAACTGTTTGTAAGAAGTTATAGTGGTCAACTTCGTTAGTAGAATATCCTCTGGCATCATTTCTGTAAACAGGATAAATATTTGGAGTTCTTAATTCTACCTTTTCAATCTTCTTATCTCTCAGGTATTGTTGAACAACTTTTATCTGTTCCTGTGCAGTTTTGTATGCTTCTTGTCTGGTTGGTTTTTTTACTTCAATTTCAAAATCCAAAGTTCCCTTATCTGATTTTACTATTTCATAAGCTGAACCTGTAACTGAAATTTCATTTTTAGCAATTGTTGAAGAAACCATTTTGGTTGAAACAACAAGTGCCAAACCAATTAAAATACCTAACGAAATAACTTGTAATTTTTCAATTCTCTCTAGCATTGTATCCTCCTATTATTGACTATGAGAATATTATAGCACTAAAAAACAATTTATCTTAATTTATACATTTCCGGTTGAGCTGTTTTTGTCATCTTCAAGTTGTTTAAGCTGCTTTGCATCAACCTTTTCATCAGATTCAGTATAATTATTAATTCTGTTGTCTTCAATTTCTACGTTTACGTCTGCATCTACCATTTCGATTTCGTCTTTTGTAAATTCTTTGATTTTTCCGTCTTCAAATTTTACTGCAACAGAATTGTTGAGGAATTGTATATAGCAAACTTTGCCTAATCCGTTTGGTGTCATTACGGTAGAACCAACCGGCGGCATTCCTTTTGCAGCTTCAATATAATTTGAATACTCATAAGTCAAGCAGCAAAGAAGTCTGCCGCAAGTGCCGGAAATCTTTGAAGGTGCAATTGGCATGCCTTGATCTTTTGCAAGTTTGACATTTATAGATTCAAATTTTCTCAGGTGTGAAGAACAGCAGAATGGTTTTCCGCAGATTCCTGTACCATCCATTATAGAAGATTCATCTCTAACGCCAATGTGACGTAAGTCTATTCTCATTCTTTTGAAAACTTGAGTTAAATCTTTTAAAAGTTCTCTGAAATCAACTCTTTCAGGGGCTGTATAGTAAAACGAAATTTTTCTTCTGTCAAATGTAATTCTGCATTGTACAAGATTCATTACAAGATTATGTTTTTTTACAAGTTCTTTGCATTTGAAAAATGATGTAACTTCTTCTTTTTTAAGGTCTTCAAATATCATCATATCTTCTTGGGTCATAACTCTTATGAACTCAAAAGGTTCTAAATTTTTTTTAGATTTTTCAAAAAGTTTGGCAACTTCACTATTTACTAAAAATGCTTTTAAAACTTCTTCACCCTTTTCTGTGCGCACAAGAACCAGCTTCCCGTCGATATTTTCATTAAAGTTTTCAGAAAGCTTAAGAGGATGAAATGTGTTTTTTAAATATTTAACCGCATACTTTATCATAACATTCTTCCTTTTTTAGTTTTCTGTTCATAAGTTTTGATAAAACTTCTTGTGGAGTAATATCAGTATACACAGCTTCATATATTGCACTGGATACAGGAACATCTATTTCCATTTTTTTAGCTAAGTCGCAAACTGCCTTTGATGTTTTAACACCTTCAGCAACAGAACCGAGTTCAGCCAAAATATCGTCTATTTTTTTGCCTTTACCCAGCATTGAACCGACAGTATAGTTTCTTGACATAGGGCTTGAACATGTTGCAATCAAATCCCCCATTCCGGACAGTCCGTACAAAGTTGACGGATTTGCTCCAAGTCTAACGGAAAGTCTTACAATCTCAGCCATACCTCTTGTTAAGAGTGTACCCATGCAGTTGTCACCTAAACCCATTTCGTGAGCAAATCCGGAAGCAATTGCGATGACGTTTTTTAAACTTCCGCCGAGTTCTACACCTATTACATCTGTATTAGTATATAATCTGAATCTGTTAGGGACGTTAAGAGCTTTTTGTACAAATTCAGCTACTTCCAAATCTTCACAAGCAACGGATGCCGCTGTTGGTTTTCCCATTAAAACTTCTTTTGCCAGTGTAGGACCTGACAAAATTACCACTTTTTGGTTAGGAAGCACATCTTTTATAACTTCTGACATTCTGAGAAGTGAGTTTAATTCCAAACCCTTAGAAGCATTAACAAGGGGAGTGTTTGGATTAATTCCGGCTTCTTTTAGTTGTTCGCAAACAGGTCTTACTCCGGATGTTGCAACAACAGAGAGGATAATATCTGCTCCGCTAATTGCGGATTTTAAATCAGACGTTATTTCAACTTTTTTGTCTAATTGTACTTCCAAAGGTTTAGAGCAGTGTTTATTTAATATTAAATCGTCATTTAAATCAGCATGGCGTCCCCATACAGTTATTTCGTCAAAGTTATCGTTCATAAGCCAGGCTAATGTTAAACCCCAGCACCCCGGTCCAAGTACAGTTAATTTCATGTAATCCCTCCCTATACTCCTACAATAGAATTATACAATAAACCCTCTGTGCGGTAAATGAAAAAAGAAATTTGCATGCAAATTGTAAATAATTGTAAAGAAAAAGCAATTTTTAAAATTATGCATACTTTATATATATAAGAGATATAAAGGAGAAATGATAGTATGGAAATTACTTATAATGACACAACCAATAAGAATCAAATGATGACTACTTGCAAAATACCAGTGTTGGGTGTAGATGTCAAAACTCCTATGCTTGTGAATGCACAATCAATTTTTACATCAATAGCGGCTTTTGATGGTAATAGCTTTAATCTTACGATGGATGATTTTGTACTTGCAAGAAATCAAATTAGTAGCAAGAATAAAAATAATACATTACTTTCATCTTTGTTAAAAGTTTGTGGTGTAGCTGCAATTAGGTGTGATTCAAAAGCTGGTGTTGCAACAGTCGTTCTTGATGATAAAAGGTCATTTAGTATAAATTTTAAGGTCCCAAGCAAAAAAACTACACAAAAAACTACAGTTTCCAAATCATCGGAATACAAGAATGTTAATAGTTTAAGAGTAAATGATGCAGGCTTCGATATAATCAAGGATTACGAGTCATTACGCTTAAATGCATATAAATGTCCTGCAGGAGTTCCTACAATTGGTTACGGACACACTAAAGGTGTTAAAATGGGACAAAAAATATCAAAGAAGCAAGCTTTAAATTATTTAAAAAGTGATGTACAATCTGCAGTTGATATTGTCAGAAAATTAGTAAAAGTTCCTCTTACACAAAACCAATTTAGTGCACTTGTATCTTTTGTGTTTAACGTGGGAGAAGGTAATTTTAGTAAATCTACGATGCTTACATACATAAACAAAAGACAATATGCAAAAGCCGCAAATGAATTTGCAAAATGGAATAAAGCATCCGGTAGTGTACAAAGAGGGCTTGTACGCAGAAGAGAAAGCGAAAAAAATCTTTTTATGGCGTAGAATAATGAAAAATTTGCTTAATCTAATCATTTAGTTAAGCGTCTACAAAAAGTGCTTTCAGGGTTCTTCTTAGCACGCCGCAATTACGTCTTAATGATTCTTTTGCATCTTCTTTTGACATTTCACAAACGAGCATTACTATAGCGGTTTTAACTTCCCAGTTACACTCCATAAGAGTTTGAAATGCTTTTGAATTATTAACTCCTGCAATCTCTGATACAATTCTTATAGCCCTGTCTTTTAGCTTTTCATTTGTGGGCATTAAATCTATCATAAAGTTTTCATAAGTTTTGCCTATTTTAATCATAGCTCCTGTAGAAAGCATATTTAATACCATTTTTTGTACTGAGCCGGCTTTCATTCGGCTTGAACCGGTAATGACCTCAGGTCCTACTTCAACGCAGATGCCAAGTCCAACTTCGTCAAGAATTTTTGCTTCATGATTACAAGTAACGGCAATAGTTTTGCATCCGACTTCTTCTGCTTTAGCTAATACTCCAAGTAAATATTTAGGGTTGCCGCTTGCGGAAATTGCAACACAGACATCATTTTCAGTTAGTACAGATGCATCATTTTTACCAAGCTCAAAATTGTCTTCAGCTCCTTCTACGGCATTTCTTAAAGCATCTTCGCCACCGGCTATAATTCCTTGAACCATATCCTTTGGAACACCAAACGTCGGAGGGCATTCTGATGCATCAAGAATTCCTATTCTTCCGGATGTTCCCGCTCCAAAGTAAAACAATTTGCCGCTAAGTAGAAATTGTTTTGCAATAATATCAATTGCCTTAGCTATATTAGGAGTTTCGTCTTCTATTGCAAGTGCTACGAGTTTATCCTCTTCATTAATTTTTCTTACAATATCAATTGTAGAAAGCAAGTCAATGTTTTTCGTATTTTCATTACGGTACTCTGTAATAATTTCACTCATACACACACTCCTTTCAGCGACAATTATATATTTCGCTTATATAACTCTATTTAGAAACTTGTTGAATTAAATTTGCCATTTCAATTGCGGACTTAGCAGCATCAGAGCCCTTATTACCTGCTTTGGTGCCTGCCCTTTCGATGGCTTGTTCAATATTTTCAGTTGTAATTACGCCAAATATAACAGGAATTCCTGTCTCAAGTCCAACTGCCGCAATTCCTTTGGAAACTTCTGCACAAACATAATCATAGTGAGAAGTAGAACCTTTTATTACTGCGCCTAGCGCAATAATTGCATTATATTTACCTGTTTTAGCACATTTTTTTGCAATAAGAGGAATCTCAAACGCTCCCGGACACCATACAACATCAATATTTGAATCATCTACTCCGTGACGTTTAAGTTCGTCTATTGCTCCTGAAAGCAATTTCGCTGATATAAACTCATTAAATCTTGATACAACGATGCAGAATTTTTCATTTGTGACAGTTAACAATCCTTCTATGATACTCACTTTATATCTCCTTAACTAACACAATCATTATACTACAATTTTACTGAAATTTGTTAAATATTAAAAGTTTTTTACAATCGAAGATTTTGTCAGCGAATCCTTTCGTGTTTTGTGGTATAATCAAATATGGTTAGGGAGACAATTGAAAAAATGAGTTTAAATGTATATTTAGGTATAGATGTAGGTTCGGTAACAACAAAATTAGCTTTGGTTGATGAAAAAGGCAAATATATTGATTCCTACATGTTAAAAACAGCAGGTAAGCCTGTTGATGCTGTTCAAGATGGATTGAGGCATATTATATCACAAGCACTATGTGAATATTCAGTACAAGGTGTCGGAACAACAGGTTCAGGCAGAAATCTTGCAGGAGCTCTGGTAGGTGCGGATGTTATTAAAAATGAAATTACTGCACATGCAGTAGCTGCAAGTACAAATATTCCAGGTGTTCAAACAATTCTGGAAATAGGCGGACAAGATAGCAAAATAATTATTTTAAGAGACGGTATAGTTACTGATTTTGCAATGAATACAGTTTGTGCTGCAGGTACCGGAAGCTTTTTAGACCATCAAGCACAACGCTTAAATGTCCCTATTGAAAAATTTGGTGAGACTGCGCTTAAATCTGATAATCCGGCAAGAATAGCCGGAAGGTGCGGTGTATTTGCCGAATCGGATTTGATACACAAACAACAGCTGGGATATCCTGTTGAAGATTTATTATACGGTTTGTGCCAAGCTCTTGTGAGAAACTATTTGAGCAACTTGGCTTTAGGTAAGGAGTTGTTGCCTGTATTTTCTTTTCAAGGCGGTGTTGCGTCTAATACAGGCATGGTAAAAGCATTTGAAGAGGCTCTTAATGCAAAAGTTGTAGTTCCTGAACACCATCAAACAATGGGAGCAATTGGTGCGGCGTTGCTTGCGATGGAAAATCACCAATATAATGAAACAAAAACAAAATTCAAAGGTTGGGAAGTCGGTAATATGAATTTTCAGTCTGTGACTTGTCAGTGCACCGGGTGTTCAAATAATTGTGAAGTTATTACTATTCTTGAAGGTTCTGAACCTGTCGGACATGTTCAAAAAATAGGTGACATAAAAGGCAATATAATTGCACGTTGGGGTGGTACTTGCGGCAGATGGGATATAGGATAATAAGAATTAATCCAAATAAAAAGGAGCTTTATGGCAATCAAGCTTAAAAATTTTGAAATAGGAGCAGATAAGTTAACTATCTTAGCAGGACCATGTGCAGTAGAATCGTTAGATATAATGAGAGAAACTGCAGATGGATTAAAGCAGGTTTGTGATGAATTAGATGTAAATTATGTTTTCAAGTGTTCGTTTGATAAAGCTAATCGTTCGTCAATAACTTCATATAGAGGTTTAGGTATGGAAAAAGGACTTGAGTATCTAAACAAAATAAAAGAAGAATTTAAAGTTCCAATAGTAACTGATATTCATTTACCTGAGCAAGCAGAAATTGTAGCAGAAGTTGCTGATATTCTTCAGATTCCGGCATTTCTGTGCAGACAAACAGACTTACTCGTAGCTGCAGCAAAAACCGGTAAAATTGTTAACATAAAAAAGGGACAATTTCTTGCACCTCAGCAAATGAAAAGTTTGGTAAAAAAGGTTGAAGATAGCGGAAATAGAAATATAATGCTCACAGACCGTGGTGTAACTTTTGGGTATAACAATTTGGTTTCGGATTTTCGGGCAATTCCTATAATGAAAGAACTTGGATATCCTGTTGTTTTTGATGCGACTCATAGTGTGCAAATGCCCGGTTCAAACGGAGATTCAACCGGCGGTGACAGAAGATTTGTTCCGACTTTAGCAAGGTGTGCAGTGGCAGCAGGTGCAGATGTTTTATTTTTTGAAGTTCATCCAAATCCTGAAAAAGCACTTTGTGACGGTCCGAATATGTTATATTTAAAAGATGCAAAGCAAGTATTTGAAAAGTGCAAAGCTATTTTTGAAATAGTTAAATAAGAAGAGGATTTTGTATTGAAAAAGGTTGAGAAGCTAAATAAAGGTCTGAGCGGAAGAATTACAATTCCTGCTGATAAATCAATTTCGCACAGAGCTGTTATGTTATCTTCAATTGCAAACGGCTTTTGCACAATAGAAAACTTTTCAGGCGGTGCTGATTGTAAATCTACGGTAGAGCTGTTTAAACAGCTTGGAGTTGATATTTTTTATTCAGATGAAAAAACACTAAGGATTTTTTCAAATGGTATATTACATTCAAACACGGATTTTGAATGTACATGCGGAAATTCAGGTACGACGATGAGGCTTGTAACCGGAATTCTTGCCAGCAGATTTTTTAAATCTACATTAACGGGAGATGAAAGTCTTTCGTTAAGACCAATGCAAAGAATAATAGAACCGTTAATGCTAATGGGCGCTGATATTGAATCAACAGAAGGTCATGCTCCCCTGATAATTCATGGAAAAGGCTTGAAGGGTATTAAGTATCACTCTGATATTGCGAGTGCACAAGTGAAATCTTCAGTTCTTCTTGCCGGACTTAGAGCACAAGGGGTAACAACGTACGTAGAACCTTATATTTCAAGAAATCATACAGAATTGATGCTGGATTATTTAGGAGCGGATATAACGTCAGATGGTAATAGTGTGACTGTGTGGTCATCCGAACTTGAAGCAAAAGATATAACTATTGTGGGTGATATTTCCTCTGCTGCATTTTTCATAGTAGCAGGCTTGTTAGTTTCTGATTCTGACTTTATTATCGAAAATGTTGGAATCAATCCGACAAGAACCGGTATTCTTGATATTGTAAGCAGAATGGGAGCTTCTGTAGAACTTTTAAATGAGCATGTCGTATCCGGTGAGCCGGTTGCAGATATCCATGTTCAATATTGTGAAAATCTCAAAGCATGCATAATCGAAGGGGACGACATACCTCGTTTAATTGATGAATTACCGATAATTGCGGTATTAGCATCACAAGCGGAAGGAGAAACTGTCGTTAAAAATGCGGAAGATTTGAGAAATAAAGAATCTGACAGAATCAAGTGTCTGGTAAGCGGTTTATCAAGTATCGGTGTGGATATAGAAGAAACGGAAGACGGCTTTATAGTCAGGGGAAAAACGCAATTGGAAGGCGGGGTAGAAGTTGAAAGCTACAGAGATCACAGGCTTGCTATGAGTTTTTATGTGGCAGGACTTTTGTGCAAAAAAGAAATTGCGGTTAGAAGTTTTGAGTGGATAAACATTTCGTTCCCAGAATTTGAAAAACTGATGTACAATTTGATTTGTAATGATTAAAAAAATTCTTTAATGTCAACTTCAAAAAATTGCGCAAATTTATATAATGTTTCAATTCCTATGGAATTTCTGCCATGTTCAATGCATGAAATATATTCTCTGGATAAGTTAACATGTTCTGCAAGTTTTTCTTGAGATAAATTCTTATCCAGTCTTAGTTCACGAACTTTCTTCCCTATATCGTTTTTAATTTTGCGGATACCCATATATGCATTTTTGCATGTAATATAAATATTTCTGTAAAATAAATATTACAAAAACTCTCAAAACAATTGACTATACTTATTTTGCATGTATCATATATATGATATAATACAATTATCTTGTGCGGACTCGGCTTAGCCTATCGGCGGATTGAACTGGGTTATTTTACATAATACACTTGTATAATATTCAAGGAGAAAGATGTGACAAAAATTTCAGTAATAGTTCCTGTATATAATGTAGAAAAATATTTAAGAAGATGTTTAGATAGTTTGGTAAACCAAACGCTAAAGGACATCGAAATAATTTGTATAAATGACGGTTCAACGGATAAATCTTTTGAAATTTTGGTCGAGTATGCAAATAAATATTCTCAAATAGTTTTAATAAATAAAATAAATGAAGGGCAGTCTGTAGCAAGAAATATGGGTATAGAGAAAGCAAAGGGTGAATATATTGGTTTTGTTGATTCAGATGACTATGTAGATAAAGATTATTTTGAAAAATTATATAATGCTGCAATAAAAACTAATTGTGATATAGCTTGTGCAGGTTTTAGACGTTTTAAATTATTTAAAGGCAGAATTAAGAAGGATTTTAAGAAAGAATTTTTATGTAAAGACATAAATTCAAAAATCATTGCAGATAGACTCCCACAAGACAATTATGTATGGAACAAAATTTATAAAAGAGACAAATGGATACAGCTAAATATAAAGTTCCAAGAAGGAAGATTCTTTGAAGATTTGGCGCTTGTAATAAAAATATTATACAATATGGGCGATATGGTTGTAGTTCCAGATACGTATTATCACTATAGACGAAGAAACGGTTCAACCGTAAATTTGTCAACAGACAAAATTAAATCAGATTACAAATGGGCTATTTCAGAGCAAAAGAAATTTGCAGCCGAGCATAATATAAATATGGATTTTAATCCGGAAATTTTGCATAAAGTTGTAATAAATATTTTAAATATTCCGTTTGTAAAAATATATCATTATAAACGTCTTGTGAAGTATAAATTATTTGGTTTTATACCATTTATGTCAAAAGTAACAAAATAAATTATTTATCGAGTTTAAAATCTCCGATAAGACCAATTTTACCGCCTCTATATTGGCCTAATAGTTCTGCAATCGGGCCTGCTTCTTTTCTGTTAAGCGGATTTACCTGTCCTTTAAGTTCACTGTATCCGGCTTGAGAAGCAAGAGTTTTCCAGTAATTGCTTTTTTCTTGTTTTTCGAGAGCTTCATCTGTCATCACCGTAAAATGCAGATGCCACATGGAGGTCTCACCGGTTGCTCCGGCATAGCCGATTGGATCTCCTGCTTTTAAAATTGTTCCGACTGTAGGCAATGGTATCGAATCAGGGTAATCATCAGGTCTTGCCATATGATCAAATCCGTATCTTCTGCCATCTCGTCCCAATAATGTAATGGAGTTACCTATGACATTATCTTCTTTTCTTGCACGTTTATGTGAAATGACAACCCCGTCAACAGGAGCTTGTATTAAAACAGGATTTTTTGGTTTTCTTGAGTATGGAGAAATAAATACGTCTAACCCCATATGAGGTCTGCTTTTTGGGCCGTTAGGACGATTTGCAAAAAAGTACCCGAATGGTTCCAGATAAATGTTTGGCGCATTTTCTATAGGGGCTTTAAAAGTTAATAATGAATCCGGTTTCTTAATCCTTGATTTAAGAACTTGTATAGATTTTGTATCAAAATGATGAATAATTCCGCCTGCAAAATTTGTGTCTGTGACAATTTTAAGCCCATCAAGCGTTTTGGGAGTTATATCGTTCGTAATAATATCCGTATAAAATTTGTGTTGAACAGGCAAAGAGTCTTTAGCGGTATTAGCCGGCATTAAAACTGCTCCTGCAGTCAGAATAGGTAATATTATTTTATTAATTGAACTAAGGTGAATTTTCATACTGTATGTTTAAAAACCGAAAATAATTTTTTTTGTTATTAGTTAAATATTTTGTGTTTTAAGTATAAGTATTTTTAATTGTAAATTTTTTGTTACATTTTCTTAAAATTAGTCAATTTTAAAACATGTTTTGTTTTATACATTTTGGGTAGAAGTGTTATGAATATACAGTCAATAAACAATTATAACGTATCAATGCAATCAAAAATGCCTGATTCGTCAGGGTTTAAGAAGTTTGTTCAAAAATTAAAGCAAAAAGCTCTTGATTGCGCACCTCCAAAAACTTTTAATGATGAAGGCAAAATTTCAAAATGGGAGAACATATATTCAAACCTTTCTCAGCCCGCAAAAAACAGAATCATTATGGGCGCAAGTGCACTTCTTACGCAGCCTGCAATAGACTATTACAATCATAGAGTAGATAAAGAAACCAGAACTGTTTCAAGAAACAGAACTATAGCAAAAATTGTTGCCGGAACATTTGTCGGAGCAATAGTAAGGGGGTTATGTCATAAGGGTGTATTAAAAATGACTGATATAAACAGTAGTTGGAAGTACGCAAAAGCCCTTATTCCGGAAAATTATTTGGAAAAAATGAAGAATAACAGCGGATTGCTTAAAAATTATCAAAGCGCAATTTCTACCTTATCTGCAATAGGGATTATGGCGACATCTACAAATATGCTGCTTGATGCTCCGATTACAATTTTTCTTACAAATAAGATGAATGATTCTTCAAAAATTAAACAAGAAAAGAAGGAGGCTGAAAATGCATAAATTCTTTGACTGTTTACTAAAAAAGATTGCTGATAAATTTGGAGAAGATCCGTCTAAAATGCTCATTTGGACCGGAGTTGTCGGATGGGCAACATCTGCATTTGCGCAAGTTTTTGCAATTTATATTAACCCAAGAATTTCTAAAGAAAAGAAAAGCTTTTTAATTCCGCAGGAAATGGCAGATGCTGCGGTTAATATAGGCTCTTTTTTCCTGATTACTCAACTTGCAAAAAAATCAGTTTCAAAACTTTTTTCTACAGGAAAATTTGCACCTAAATCAGTTAAAGAATTTTTTGAAAAGAATAAGGATACTTACGCTGAAAAGATTGGGAAATACGATTTTAACATTGAAACTATAAAGAAAACAACAGAGAATTTTCCTGTCAAAAATTATGATACCTGTAAAAGTCTAGGAACGACAATTGCTACTGTTGCAGGCGGAATTGTTTCCTCAAACATTGTAACACCTATTATCAGAAACGCTATGGCGTCGAATTTTCAAAGAGCGTACATTGATTACAACAAATCAAATCCGTACAGAAACAGTTCGTCAAACATGAAAATATAATTGCTAAAATTGGTATCTTAGTCTACAATCAAAATGTTAGGGGAGTTTTTTATGGAATATGATTACGGAATAATAGGCGGTGGACCTGCAGGGTATACTGCAGGGATAATGCTTGCAAAGCAAGGAAAATCTGTTGTACTTTTTGAAAAGGATAAACTCGGCGGAACTTGTTTAAATCGAGGCTGCATACCGACAAAATCCTTTATTCACTTCTCTGAGCTATATGCTCAAGCTAAATATGCACAAGATTCCGGAATTTATTTTGATAATTTAACTCTCAATTTTTCAAAGATTATCGAGAAGAAAAACTTGACTGTTGAAAAATTACGTAAATCTCTGGAATTGGCGGTAAAAAATTCCGGTGTTAAGACTGTATATGCAGAAGCCTGTATTAAAGATAAGAACACAATTGTAGCAAATAGTGAAACTTTTTGTGTGAAAGAAATAATTGTTGCAACCGGTGCAAAACCCAGAGAGATAAAAGGACTAGAGTTCGACGGAAATTTTATACTGTCTTCAGACGATATATTAGGAATTGATGAACTGCCAAAGTCAATTTTAATCGTAGGTTCAGGAGCTATCGGAATTGAATGGGCACGTATTATGAACAATTTTGGGGTAGAAGTTACAGTTGCAGAAATGGCTGAACATTTGATTCCGACAGCAGATATTGAGGTTTCAAAAAGAATAGAGCGAATTTTCAAGCAGAAAAAAATTTCTTATTATTTGAACGATAGTATAAAATCAATAGAGAATAAAATTGTAACTCTAAATAGCGGAGCAATTTTATTCCCTGAAAAGATTCTTGTTGCAGCAGGCAGAATCCCTGTTTGTCCGGCATGCGAAGTTTCCGTAATCGGAGACGCCTGCGGAGAAATTCAGCTTGCTCATTACGCAGTGCAGCAAGCAAAAGAATTTGCGCTAAATATTCCTTATGATAAAAATTTAATCCCATCAGTAATATATGGAGAACCTGAAATAGCCTGGGTTGGGGTTAGGGAGCAGGACATGGATGAGAATTGCAAAAAAGCGGTTCTTCCGGTTTCCGCATTAGGAAAATCCTGGTGTGATGAGGCAACAGACGGGTTTATAAAACTTATTTTAAAAAACAACGTAATTGTAGGAGCTCATATTGTATCAAAAGAAGCATCAAGTTTAATACACATATTGTTAACTGCAATCCAAAATAAAATTCAATTAAATGACATAAAGAAAATTTGTTTTGCGCATCCTACTTACGCAGAAGGCATATTTGAACTTGTAATAAATAATTAAACGAACTTAGAATTTTTTGAATTTTTGAAATTTTCGTTAAGATTTGTAACAATTTAATATTTGTTACTAAAGTTTTCAAAAATTATGCCGATATATATAAAGTAAGTAAGTTTAAATATATAAAAAGTAAAGGAGTTTTTATGACACAAAGACCGGTTAAATTTGGGATGGAGCCAATTATCTGCAAGCCACAAAGAGGGTTGCAATCTCCAAAAGTAAAAATTGCAGATGGATTTAAGAATCAAGAACATTCTGTTTTTGCAAAAGAAATTAGATTCGAGGACATTTTATATGCAATGCCTAAAGGGCACGGCGTTAAATTATCCGCAAAAGAACTCTCGGTTCTGAAAAAAATGTTTAAAGATATTGCCGGAGAAGATGATGTTATAGATGCAAGCGAACTCAAAAGTTATTTTGAAAAATTGCAAAAAGCTGCAGGAAAAGACGGCACTTTGCAAGCAATGGAAATATATAATTTAGCTCACACAAGAGGTGAAGTTAACGCTGAAATATCTCAAATGTTTGGAATGGCAAAATCATTTGACACTCATTTATCAGAAGTTCCGGGGCTTTTTGTTGATGCTCTGTTTAATGCAAATAAAAATAAAGTCGCACCGCAAGCAAAAACTGCAGATGCAACTGCTCCAAAAAGCAAAAAGCAGGCTAATAATAAAAATAGCTATGTAATAAATGAAAAACAAATAAAAGATGCATCCGGTAAGGTTATAAAAGAAATAACTACATTTAAAGATGGTGACAGTATTACAAAAATTTACGGAAAAAAAGACGGTTCATATACAGAAATATTTAAATATTCAGACGGTAGGTCAAGAACGGAAACTGTTGAAAATTATCATACTAAAAAAGCTGTCGAAAAAGATGCAAAAGGCAAAGTAACCTGCGAAGAAACATATCGTTATGGTGCAGACGGAATTCTGATAAGCAGAACAGAAAAACAGGCTGAAGGAAAGGTTACCAAAATTGAAAAGTACTATAAAAGCGGTAATACGAAAGAAAAAACATACTTTGACGAAGATGGTACAAGCGCTACATTTTATTACAAGGACAACAACTCATATAATGCGACAAAAAGAGTTTACAAAGATAAAGACGGTAATATAAAATCTACTGAAGAATATTTTCATAATAAAAAAGGAAAAATAGCTAAAATAGTCGAAAAAGATAAAGACGGTAATATAAAATCTACTGAAGAATATTTTCATAATAAAAAAGGAGAAACAGCTAAAATAGTCAAAAAAGATAAAGACGGTAATATAAAATCTACTGAAGAATATTTTTATGATAAAAAAGGAGAAACAGCTAAAATAGTCAAAAAAGATAAAGACGGTAATATAACAAAAACAAGTTCTCAGGAAGGTACAAAATGGGTTACAAGAGATGCTGATAATAACATAATTTATACATCAACAAAAACAAAAACTGGATATAAACAAGAATATTATAACAAAGGTAAACTGATTTGTTCAAGTGAAGGGTCGTGGCGAACAATAAAATCAGGTGATACACATAAAGATGCTGACGGGAACATAATTACTAAAGAACAATTCAAAGCAATTCTAGAGCAAAATAAGCCAAAAACAGAAAGACCAAGTAGCGATTAAAAATTAAGGAATAAAATAACCAAAGAGGCGCACAAAAAAATTGTGCGTCTCTTTTTTTTGAGAAGAAGAGGGGAAAAGGATGACAGGAATCATGTAAACTTTTGTAACAATATATACCTTTTAGTGAAATTTTAAAGAAAAAATATACTTTATATATATGTAACTAATCAAAACTAATCAACTTAAAACACATAACACAACCTTTCATACAACCTACACACTAACCTTCTACACATGAGGAATTATTAAAAAAGATTCCGAAGCCTTTCTCAAAGAAAGGTTTTTTTTTACGAATTTTTTGCAGAGAGC
>JAFVAR010000025.1 GCA_017480425.1 bacterium
CCCTTACAAGGAGAGGGTCAGAAGTTCGAGTCTTCTAACGCCCACCATAAAAAAGGAAGTGACTTTTGTTACTTCCTTTTTTATTTGGAAGTTTTGATAGCGAGAACCTTCGGTTGAAGTTCGAGAGGATTTTGCGTAGGCTGAAGTGAGCGTAAGCGAACGGAACGCTGAAGTAGCACGGAGCAAAGCGAACAAAAATTTGAGTTAGCAAATTGCAGTGAGCGACTGCGGAGTGTAAAGCAATAATCCGATACAGTCTTCTAACGCCCACCATAAAAGAGATGATGACATTAGTTATCATCTCTTTTATTTTGAGTGTTTTGATAGTGAGAACTTCAGTTGAAGTTCGAGCGACCTGTGAGCAAAAGCACTTCAGCCTCAGCTCACTTGCACAACTCCCAGAAAATGCTAATCGCATTTTGGGAGGTTCTCATCAAGCCCTAACACTGCAAAATAAAATACAGAACAACAAATGTCGTTCTGTATTTTATGGTGGAGGTTAGGAGATTGTCTTGGATTATTGGCAGTTCGTAAACTTTTATTCGTTTTATTTCTCTTACAAGAAATAGTCACTCATTCCAGTTTTCTCACTAGGACGGCGTTCCACTCGCTTACGCTTGTTTCAGCCTTGCCAAAATCCGCTCGAACTCTGAACAGCTCCGCAGTTGGGAGTTCTCATACCTAAAACTGCATAATAAAATACACGATAACAAAAGTCATCGTGTATTTTATGGTGGAGGTTAGGAGATTCGAACTCCTGACCCTCTGCGTGCAAAGCAGATGCTCTACCAGCTGAGCTAAACCCCCATAGGGTCAACATTTATTATAATACATGGTGATTTTTATTTGTAAAGAGGATTTTTTAATTGTTTTGTTAAGTTTTGTAACGATAGTTTTTTAAAAAGTCAATTTTTCAGAATAGAAATACTTCATGTATATAAGGGAAAAATAATAAGGTTTTTTGAAAGGTAGGTTACACTATGACAAACAGTTACGGTATTGGCGGAATCGGAGGTTATGATCCATCATTAATGAGTAATCCGTATTTTCTTGCGGCGCTCCAATCATATAATCCGTATAATCCAAGCTTTCAAGGAGCACAACAAAATACTGCGGCTCAACAAGCAGTTGACCCGACTATAGCATTGCAAACCTCAGAAACGGCAGCTGCAACACCAAATCCGGCTTTTAAAGCAGCTCCGCAAGAAGAATCCGGTAACGGTCTTTTAGTCGGTGGCGCATTAGCAGCAATTACCGCAATCGGAGTTGGTGCTTATGCTGCAAAAAGAGGCAACGGTGAAGGTATAATTAAAGGTTTTAAAAATATCTGGAACAACATCAAAGGCAATGCAACACCAACAACCGAAGCATTAAAAAAACTTAACTTAAAAAATGCTCAAGAATATACCGTTTCAAAAGGCGGAACATCTATTGTAATGAAAGACGGCAAACCGATTAGAATTATAACTTCCACCCAAAAAGAAATTACAGAAGCTAAAAAAGTTCAAGAATGGGTAAGAAATAATTCAGCCGTAATAGATGAAATCAAAAATAATTTCTCAACAGTAAAATTGCCAAAAGGATTCTCTCTTAGATATACACGGCTTTCAAGTGACGGCAAATACAAACTTATTGTCGAAAACGGAAAAGTTGTTGAAGCATTAGGCCAAGATAGAACCGGTAAATTTATAAAAGTTGCTGACGATCAACTGGAAGCATTCATCAGAAACCACGCCGGTGTCGTCAAAGATGCTGAAACTCTTAAGAAAACTCTGACAGGCAAGAACGTTAGACTGATTAACAAACAAGGTAAAACAGTTTCAACAAAAAGCAACATAACGCTCCACGTTCGTGACGGCAAGGTTGTTGAAGCCCAATTAGGCAACGGAAGAAAACTTACTGAAGAAGAATTGAAAATGTTACAGAATGACTTCGGCAAAGAAATAAACCTCTTTGGTAAAGAATCCGGTAATGTATACGGTTTGACAGATTATGAATACATCTACAAACAAAAAGGCGGTCAAAAAGTTAGATTTACTATAGATAAAACTAAAAAAGTCGATGTCAAAGGCGTAAACTCTGTGACAAAAGAAAATCTGAACAATGCTGATGAAATTCAAAAATTCCTTGAAAAAAATACCGAAATTAAAGACGGCATTGAAACAATATCAGGAGGAACTTTAGCAGAAGGTTTCAGATTAGGTAATACAGTATTAAAAGCTGATTCGGGAAATGTTTATACAATAGTTAAAGAAAACGTTACCGAAGTTAAACTGGCAGACGGAACCGTTAAAAAAGGCAAAGACTTGAAAGAATGGCTAAAAGTTGCAGAAAATAAGAACGAATACGAAAAAATCCTTGAAGAATTGAAATAAAAAAGCAATATTCTCCTTTCTCTCTTATATAAAAATTTAAAAACCCTCGAATTTCGAGGGTTTATTTTTATTTATAATTTTACATTGCCATTAAAAGTTCTCGAATTACTTTTGTTGCAACTGCTGTTGACGCTCCGCTTGAATCGTAGTCCGGTGCAAGTTCTACAACGTCAGCTCCTACAATATTAAATTCAGAAAGATATTTAAACCAACCTAAAAGTTCATTGAATGTTAGTCCGCCGACTTCCGGAGTACCGGTTCCGGGCATTATAGATGTATCCAGCACATCCAAATCCACTGTTACAAAGATTGGTTTGTTTTTGAATACATCTAAATCTTCATATTTATTGGCACGAGTATTATATTTTTTCATCAATTCAAACTCATCTTTCATCCCTGAGCGAATACCGATTTGTTTAAGATTTTCAAATCCTACGATATTTCCTGAGTGTCTTATAACTGCAGAGTGTGAAAGTTCTTCTCCCAAATATTCTTCTCTCAAATCGGTGTGAGCATCAAAATGAACAATAGCCAAATCTTTATAATACTTATGAACCGCCTTAATTTCCGGCAGCGTTACAAGATGTTCCCCGCCAATTCCAAAAACCCTTTTATTGTCTCTATAAATTTCTTCAACATTTTTTTCAATCAAATCCAAAGATTTAACGGTATTACCCAGAGGGAACTCCAAATCTCCAGCATCATGGAAATTGCAGTCTTCAAGATGTTTATTAAAATACGGAGAATATTCTTCCAAGCCCCAGCTTGCAAGTCTTATTTGTTCAGGTGCAAAGCGAGAACCGGGACGGTATGAAACAGTTCCGTCAAACGGTAAGCCGAGCATTATTATGTCGGACTTATTGTAATCCTTATTTTCACCCATCCAATTTCTGTCTAAAAAAGGTCCTGTAAGCATAATTTTCTCCTAATTTATGATAGTTTTCTTATCATCTCTTGTGCTTCTTCATCCTCAGGAAGAATATCAACAACCTTATCTAAATACTCCAGAGCCGTATCGTTATCTTTTAGCCCTTCATAACATTTTGCAAGGCTCATAAGCACAGAAATATTTTCAGGGTGTTTTGAAAGCAAATTATTGAATATATTTATTGCTTGCTGATATTCACCAAGTTCGTAGTATGTTAGTGCAAGAGTATTTTGTGTCTCAACGTCCGGATTTTGTTCAACTGCTTTTATTAAGTAGCGTTTTGCATCTTCATATTCACCTCGTGCAAACAAAATTCTGCCTGCACAAAATAAAACATACTCATGGTGATGTTCAACTTGTAATGCTTTCATAATATAGTCTTTTGCCGCATCAAGCTGATTAAGCACAAGTTTGTTAAGTGCCATAAATGTCAAAGCCAAAATATTATTTGGTTCAATTTCTAAGGCTTCCGTATAATATCTTTCTGCCTCATTATTTTTTGATATTGAGTATAAGAAATTTCCGTATTCAAATATTATTTCAAAATCATTTGGCTGAAGCTTCATCGCTGTTTTAAATTCATCTTCCGCCCAGTCAAAAAGCCTCTTATTTAAATAAATTACGGCTAAATCCTTATGTGCTTTTGCATTATCAGGATTCATTTTTATTACTTTTTTTAGAATTTTTTCTGCTGTATCTGTATCGCATAATCCTGAAGAAAGAACGGCATATTGATGCAGAACATCAGCAGTCGGATTATTTTTTAACAAAATTTTGTCATAAATTTCTTTTGCCTTACTGAGTTGATTTGTTTTAATATACAGTGTTGCAAGCTTTTGAGCCGGCGGAATAAATTTTTGGTTTAAAAATACCATTCCTTCAAGCATAGTAATTGCAGTTTGAATTTCTCCTACAGCTTCATAACATGTAACCAGATTATACTTGTAGTTTTCTTTTTCAGGATGATGGGTAAGTAATTTTTTGTATACGTCAATTGCAGTTTTATATTGTTCGGATTTAACAAGTGACATTGCATAAGCAACTTTAAAACTCTCATCTTCTTCGTCAATTTCAACTGCTTTTTTTAAGTATTCGCAAGCTGTTTTGTGGTTCTGTTGAATTTGGTACGCAGAACCAAGATTGTAATATGACATTGGATTTTCTGGTTCAATTTCCAAAGCTTTTGTATAGCATTTTATTGCTTCATCAGGTGAATTTGTTGCCATATAAGCAGTACCTAAACTGTTATATATACCGACATTACTCGGTGATTTTTCCAACGCTCTTTTGTACGGCTCAATGCTTTTTTCAAATTCTTTGACCTTAAGATAAGCGGTGCCAATAACAAAGTCATATATGTAATCTTCCGAATCAACAATTTTTGCTCTTGCAGCAAACGAAATTGCTTCAGACGGCTGATTTAATTTTAGTAAAACTATACATAAGCTTTTATATGCATCTTTGTATTCCGAGCGCAAATCTATGACTTTAATATATGCATTCTTTGCAGATATAAAATCACCTAAATGGTCATAGCAGCTTGCAAGATAAAACCAGGCAGTTGCATCAGAATCGTTATACTTTATAACTGTTTCAAAATGCATTTGAGCCTTTTTCCAAATCTCAAGGTTAACTTCAATTAATCCTGCAAGTTTTATCAATTCAACATTTTCCGGCTCTTCGGTTAATGCTTCTTCTGTTAATGTGTAGGCACTTTTAAAATCTTTTTCTCCAACCAATTCATTAATTCTATTTATATCAGCCATTATTAAATTTTATCCTCCAAAGTAGTTTTTTAATCCGGAAGTCAGATTTTTATTTTTACAAAGCTTCTTAAGCTTTGAAATTGCTCTGTTTTCAATTTGTCTTATTCTTTCTCTTGAAACTCCGTATATTGAACCTATTTCATCAAGAGTTTTTTTATTGCCGTCATTATTCAAACCGAATCTCAGAATAAGTACATCACGTTCCTTTTGGCTCAACTGCTCCAACATGCATTTTATATCGTCAATCATACTTTCCTGCGAAACCATATTATCAGGAGCAATTGTTGATTCATCTACAATATAGTCAATTATTTTGTTAGAATCGTCCTTTTGACCTGTTGGTGTGTCTATACTTATAGTAGACTGAGTTGATTTAATAATTGAAGTTAGCTTTGAGACAGAAATACCCATTTCATCGGCAATTTCTTGTTTGTTCGGAATTCTTCCCAGTTTTGTAGTTAAATCCATAGTTGCTTTTTTAATTTTGTTTATGGATTCTATCAGGTGAATCGGAAGACGTATAATTCTTGCTTTATCAGCAATCGCCCTTGTTATTGATTGCTGAATCCACCAAGTCGCATAGGTTGAAAATTTATACCCTTTTGTATAATCAAATTTTTCAGTTGCTTTTATAAGTCCCATATTTCCTTCCTGAATTAAATCCAGAAAAGAAAGTCCTCTTCCTATATATTTTTTTGCAATACTTACAACAAGTCTTAAGTTGGCATTTATTAAAACTTTTCTCGCCATAGGGTTTTGAGTTTCATATATTTTTTTTGCAACATCCAGTTCTTCATCCGGAGAAAGTAGAGGGATTTTACCAATCTGTTGCAAATAAATTCTAACTGAGTCATCCGAGTTCACAGAATTCAAACTCTCTTGAGTTTTCGGTTCTTCAATTTCAATAGAATCATCATCATCGTCATTAAGGGATTCTATACTGTTAAAATCTATTCCTTCATCAGAAATATCATCAGCCATTATATTTAATGTTGTACTTTTTTTAGGCATTGCATTTCTCCTCGGTTTTAAAAAATTTTGGTTATTTAGTCATTTTCTGTCTGACACTCTCAAACAATATTATAGCAGAAGCGTTCGAAACGTTTAAAGAATTAAAATTTGTTAACATTGGAATTTTAACTTTAAAATCCGATAACTTGAGCAGCGACTTTGATATACCGGCATGCTCCGCTCCCATAATAAGAGCAAAACTCATATCCGTATAATCAATTTCATAATAATTTTGCTCCGCATGATGGTCAGAAGCAATTACCCACCAGTTTTCTTCTTTTAGTCTTTGTATCGCATTTACAAGGCTGTTTGTTTTTATTATGTCTATGTGGTTTGTTGCTCCTGCGCTGGTTTTTTCGACGGTGGAGTTTATTAAGACCCCCCTTCGTGACGGTAATATAATGCCGTCTACACCTGCGCATACACAAGAACGTATTATAGCCCCTACGTTATGAGAGTCTTCAACTCCGTCAAGAATAACAACAGAGGCGAGTTTTCCTCTGTGTTTTTCAATAAAATCATCAATTTCTATGTATTTAACGGGGGATATTAATGCTATTACCCCTTGATGGCGTCCTTCTGGTTCAATGGAATTGAGTTTTTCTTTTGCAACAAATTGAAATACTACACCTCTTTTTTGTGCAAGATTTTTAATTTGTTCTATTTTGACATCTGCCCGAGAATTTGAAGAAATAAGAATTTTATTAAATTCTCTGGTTCCTGATTCTAAAGCTTCTATTACCGAATTTTTACCGAAAATTATTGTCTGTTCTTCCATAATGCCTCAAGGTTGGTTTAAGAATTTTTTTAGTTGTACAAAATACGACTTCTATTGTATAATAAAAAAAAAGAGGATTAAAGGCAGTGGATTTATTTAAGAAGAGTTCAGCAGTCGGAGTTTCTTTAACTCCTGAGAGAGGTTTAGAAGTTGCACAAATCGATTTTGCAACAGGAACAGTTTTAAAGTATGCGGTTACTCCTGTTGATTACTACAACGTAAATCAACGAGAGATTGCGGATTTGGATAGGTTCAAAGAAGCGTTGGCTGATTTGTTGCAGCAACTTGAAATTTCAAAAGGCACAGAACTTGTTATGAGTTTTCCTGCTGCGGATTTCAGGGTTACGGAATATCCTCAATCTTGGGAAGAAGTTCAATTGTCTAATGCCGTAGAAGATGAGTTGACTGAAAACTTTTTGTTTAAAGATAAAGATCCCGGTTTTGACATTGTGGAATTACCGGGTTCAACAATGCAGTCAAAACAAGTTGCATATGAAGCAATTTCACAAGGGATGCTTATTGAGGTCGCTCGGATTGTTGAAGATTTAGGATGCAAGCTCAGAGCGATTGATACTTCCGTTAATTCTGTGTTCAATGCGCTATTGTATTTAAGAAGGATAGATACTAGTGATGCAGAAGCAAACTGGAATTTGCTGGTAATAGAAAACAATTGCTGCAGAGTTATGGCTATGCAAGGTAATTCATACAAAGATGTTTATGAAGAACATATAAGTATCGGCGAAGTTCTTGAAGAGGCGGAAAATTATACAACCGTATTAAATGCTGTAGAGCCAATCTTAAAAAATCTGCCTGCAAAGTATTTATGTGTTGTATCAAAAACAGATGTTATAAGCGCCGAAATAGTTGCAAATAAGCTCAATGTTTCATCTGCAATAACTTATCAAGAAGCAAACAAGTTCTGCACAGAACCGTTGATAAACGTATCAGAAGGCATTGATGATATGTATGCAGGCTTAATTTCACTTGATGTAATCGGGGCTGCAATATATAGAGAAATAAGCCAGTTTGTTCCTGTTACATTCAATTTGTTTAACAGTTCTTTAGGTGAAGTTTATACAAATCAACAGCCACCCGAAATAAAAATAGGTGATAAAAAAATTGTATTTTCAAATGAAAATCTGATAAAAGCATTTTTGTTAATTTTAGCATTGTTGATTATAATTATTTTGCTGATATTCTTGCTGTTAAATCCTCAAATTTCAAAATTGAAAGGTGATTCAGATGCTTTAGGACAGGAAATATCAAAACTTGAACAAGACTGTAACGAGCATAAAGATGTTTTGGAAGAAAAATTTGATGAAGGATATCAGGTTAAAACAGGGCTTGAGCAAAATAAAGCGGTATATTCTTACTACACAATTGTTGGTACGGAAATTCCAAGAAAGTTGTGGCTTACTCATTTAAAACTTGGGGATAAAATATCTATTGAAGGTCAAGCTGATAATCTTGAAAGCGTATACGGTTTCTTTAGAAGCATAAAAGATTATAATCCGGAATCAGATATTAAGCTTCAAAAACTTGGACTTGCAGCAAGCCAAGGGACCGAATCTTTTGATACTGAGTCGCTTTTGACATCAATAAATGCTGATTATTATGAATTTAAGATTTCTAATGAACCGGAAATTGTACCTAATGACTTAAAGAAAGATACTGATAATAAGAATAATTCTAAATCAGACTTGCCTGACTTAGAGCCTATTAAAGAATAAAAAGGGTTAAATTATGGATAATGTAAAATTGAAAAAATATATAGGTGTTATAGTATTTGTTTTATTGGTTATAGTTATGATTGTGCTTTCCGTTACAAAAGTAATAGTACCAAAAATTAATGAAAAAACAAATTTGGAAAATACAATAACTGAGCAAACCGGTAAAAAACAAAATTTAGAAGATACTAAACGGCGCATAGAGGCCAAAATTGCTGATATGAGGCAGGCTATGTTATCAGGTCAAAAGAAAGTTTATTCTCCAATAGAATCAGATTTAGGCAATGATACTTTGTTTTTCACTTTGTATAATGATGTAATTGAAATGCTTCACGCAAATTCAATAAAAATTAAATCAATAAATTACAAATATAATCCTGAAAAAGATGCATTTGTCCAAGCGGGGCAGGATATTTATTTTGTATGTGACGTAGATATGCAAATTGTGTCTAATTATGTTAACTTAGGTAAGTTTATACAGGCTGTATATCAATATCCATACTATATAAGAATAAACAATATAGATGTTCATCCGTATGATAAAGATAAGAAAATTCTTATCACAGATTTGGGCTTGAGATTATATGCTCATACATCTCCGGAAGACACATCTCTATTGGATGAAAACGCACAGTCTGATGATGCAAAAGCAACTGCAGAGGAATAAAAATAAATAACTTGAAAAAGTTTTAGGTTTATAGTAGATTATACATGTAAGCGGAGCCTTTAGGGGTTTGAAAATTTAATGTGCGGACGTAGCTCAGTTGGTAGAGTATCTGCCTTCCAAGCAGACTGTCGCGAGTTCGAGTCTCGTCGTCCGCTCCATAAAGAGCCGATGGACATTTGTTCATCGGTTTTTTATTTACAACAATGAGTGTATTTTTTTGAGTAGTTTGATTATTTCAGTTAGTGTGATTATTTTCGTGTGTTTTAGTGTTTATAGGGACTTGGGCGGTCGGTAGTTCTGTGAAAATGAAAAATAAAACTGGACGAAAAGTGACTTTTTCTACTCTTTTTGTTCGTTATTGTTTTGCACCTCAAATCCAATAATAGCTCAATTCGGCATTTAGTTTGATTATTTCGGTTAGTATGATTATTTCGGAAAGTCCGTTTTGAAAAATTTATAAATCATGTCAAAAATATCAAAAACCTATTTTATTTTTTTGTATTGTTGATATTAATCTTTGTGGGTTAATAATTCTACCTATATAATTATTATCATCATAGTTGTAACAATCATCAGCAGTTTCTAGTGCTGTTGCGTAAAATTCCCCATATTCAATATTCGGATTAACTTGTTTTGCCAGAGCAAAACAACCTGCTAGATATGGAACAGTCCACGATTCCCCACCATCAGCGCCTTCATATCTGTAATCATTAAATTGTCCTGCTACTGTTCTAAATTCACCTGGAATAAGCAATGTTTTTTCTTTTTCATTTCTAGGTACTACATCTGAATACCAATCATCTCTTCTTAAAACTTTCCAGATTCTGTAGTTACTAGAAGAATTAATATCACTTTGAGGATTTGTACCAACAGGATACCTGTTTTTATTATCACGATTCATATCACATGTTATAACAGCAATACCTTCTGATTCAGCATTATCTATAGCAGTTCTAAGTGCTTGATAATTTTGCTCATAATCATCTAACAAATCAAAACCACAACTAATAGATATTACAGATATAGGAGATTTTCCTTCAGATTTTAACTGCCTATTTTGTTCAATTATTTTGTTAATAGCTTGTGTATATGTTTTACAGCTATTAACTGCATAATATACTAATTGAGCATCCGGTGCTACCCCACAATCTTTACCTACAGCAATAGAAGCTAATGCGTTACCATGAAATGAATCAGCACTTTCCTCTCCTGTCAAATTTTCATAATGTACAATTTGTTTAGAAAATTCGCCATTATAACTAAGCCTGCTGTCAAGCATCGCAATTCTTATATTTTTACCGGTGATACCAGTACCGTGTAATTCATCAATTCCTAATCCTGGAGATTTCATTTTTTTAATAATAGGATTTAATATTAATTTTTGTTCATCACTCATTATTGTTGTTGAATCAACTCTCAAGTTTATTAATTGTTCTTTTGTTAAATTCAACTTCGATATATCTTGATTTCTGGCATCTTTTAATCCCTCAAGCCATCCATCAGGTATTTCTTCATATGACTTAGGAGTTTTTGTTTGTTCTGGTTGAGGTTCAATGTTAAATGGATTCTTTGTAAATGCTGTACTTGTATTATAATTATTTATAAAATCATCAATTGAAATATCCTCTTGGATGGTAGCCAAATAATCATTAAAAATACAATTAACAAAGTTTGTTTTTTTGTATTCATCAATCTCTGATTTCTGAATAATATTATCATAATTAGTATTTATTATTTTTATAAAAGCATTTATATCCATAACTATATTAACGGCATTTTTTGAAAAAACTTTAACAAAATTTTGTAAATTGTTACATTTAGAGGATAAATATTACAAAAATTGTCCAATTTTTAGACAAGAAAATAGCCATATGGCTAGTTGATATTGTTACCGACAAGAGTTAATCTGATTGTGTAATAGATTTAAATAAAAACAGTTTATAAAAAGCTGGATTGCTTCAAGCTATCGCTTTCGCAATGACAGTTTATAAATCATACAAGGTGTTCAAATAGGTCAAATCAACTGTTATTTTACAATGAGAAAAATAACTAATCAGGACATTTGGTCAGAAAGAAATAGGCTTGCTGTCATGCTAAACTTGTTTTAGCATCTTTCAAAAGTGGTGTATTTACTACATTTCCGGTAAAACCCCGAAATAATCTTGGATTATTCGGGGTGTCGACGGAGTAAAGTCCTACCGACACCTTGCGGGCTAAAGCCCTACCGAAAATCCACAAATTCAGGGTGATATTACGGTCGAAAATTTGTTATTTATATACCTCCCAAAATGTCCAAAATGCGGATTTTTTAACAGAGAGCGAAGGACTTTTGGCAATATACAATTAGTCTATAGGTCGGGTTTTAACCCGACATATAATTAAATTTCTCAATCTTGCGGTTCTTTCTTATAATAATACGTTTGTATTAATTTTTTTTAATTATCCTTAATAAACTGGCGTTAATTATTATTTTGTGGTAGAATTAATTGGTTTTTGAGTTTTGTCAGCAAATAAAAAATGTTGGCAACCAAAAGATTAAGAAGTGATGAGATATATAATACAAAAATCTGTTATCATAAGACTGTTGTAGTGGTATTTTTATATAATTATATTTCAGACACATGAATTAAAAATATAGGAGAAAAAATGAAGAAGACGAAATTTCTATCAGCACTTGTCATTGGTGCTTTGGTTGGTGCAATGTCAATAGTAACCACCGGTCCTGTTAATGCGGACTCTCATATTATAATCAACGATAGTGGTTCCGGCGGAAGTGATGCTTGGACATCCGCAACAGCAGATGCTAGTGGTCTGCATGCTTCTGGCGGCAGCGGCGCCCCTCAAACTTATACTTCTTGGGTGCATAAAGACGGTGATTCCGGCGATACTTTAACTATGACAGGCGGTTCATTAACCATAAACAGCTTACCGAATGGAAATGATTGGATAAAGGCTTCAGGTGGTAATATAACTGTTAACAATGGCCCATTGATTATTAATGGAGATTCTTATATACAATCAGCGGTTAATTTAACAGTAAATGGCAATGGTATAGTTAATATCACCGGTGGTTCAGTTGAATTAAACAGTGGAGATAACATATCCGGTACAATAAATGCAACCAGTGGTACATTTACTGTCAGCGGCGGTGATCATAATCTTCACGGTTCTAAAATAGGAAGTGCCGTAGATTTTGCCGTAACCGGAGGTACTGCAAGATTTGATAGTGCAACTAATATTAGTACTTCATTTAATAATGCCGGTACTGTTTATTTAAGTGGCGGTATACTTTCTAGTAATATTTCAGGTAACGGTACAACTGTAATAGACGGTACAATGACTAATGATGCAACGATTGACCAAGATGTTAATGTTACAGGTACTCTTACAAATACCGGTTCTGTTACCGGTACTACAAGTATAGGCCCGAATGCTACAGTCAATAATACTTCAGGTACACTTGCCGACGTTACAAATGGTGGTACATTAAATGTATCCGGAGGCAGTACGGATGCGATTACTAATAATAACGCATTAAGTATAACAGGTGGTACTGTTGCAAGTGTAAATAATGCAACAGCAAGCAGTACTGCAACACAGAGCGCAGGTACTGTTACTGGAACAGTAACAAATGCCGGAACTTATACTCTGTCAGGAACAGGTCAAATAAACGGAACTACAACAAATAACGGCACATTTAATGTTCAAGGCGGTCAAACTGCAGCAATCACAAATAATAACGCATTAAATATGACAGGTGGTACTGTTGCAAGTGTAAATAACGCAACAGCAAGCAGTACTGCCACACAGAGTGCAGGTACTGTTACTGGAACAGTAACAAATGCGGGTACTTATACTTTGTCAGGTACCGGTGCTGTTAATGGACTTGTTACAAACAGTAATATATTTAATTTAAAAAATAGTGGTGTAGCTGATTACGCACAGTCAACAGGCACATTGAATATAACAGATGGCGGAAGTTTAACACTTACAAGCAGTACAAATACAATTACAGGCGGTAACGTTGTATTAGGGGAAGCAACCGATGATACTACTGGTACATTAGTTGTAAATAACGGATTAACAACAAACCAAGCAACAGTTACAACCGCAGGTACAGGTGCAAATGCATTTAGCGTAACAGGTGCAAATACTGTGTTTACAACGTTATCCGGTACAAATTTGGCAAGCGGTTCCGTAACAGTCGGGGATGGTACTAACGCTAGTGTAATGAATTTATCAAACAATGGTATAATCGCAGATGCTATTACATTGACAGTAGCAAAAGGAAGTAAGTTAAATGTTGATGGTGCAACTGCCCAAGCAACAATTAGCACTGGCGATACTTGGAATGGTGATATTGAACAGAGTGCAGGAACTATAACACATCTTGGTTCTGTGGTTAAAAATGCCACTGACGCAACATATAAAGTTACCGGTGGAAATGTTAATATTGGTAACAATACAACAGCAGGAACACTGACATTAAATAATGCAAATGATTCCATTGCTTCTGCAGCAACTGTTACAATTAACAGTAATTCTAAATTATCACAATCTGCAGGAACGGTTGTACTGGACAATAACAACGATAATTGGAATGGTGCAATAGAGTTGAGTGGAACAGGTGATTTGACTTTGAATGGCAGGACAGATGTGACTGATGCTACAAAAACATTCAATCAGTCCGGCGGTACATTAAATCTTGAAGGTTCTTCATTAGATTTAGCAACTTCAAATAGCAAGATAACTGCCGGAGATGTAAATATTAAAAATGCATCAACATTGACGCTTGAAAACGGAAGTGCAAATACCGCAAAAGTTGTTATGTCAGACGGTACTGCATCAACATTAAATATTTTAGGTGCAAATTCCGAATTAACAACTTCTGCCGGTACAAATCTTGCAACAGGAACAATTAATTTAGGTGACGGTACAAATAATTCAAAATTAAATCTTGCAAATGATGGTATAATTGCACAAGCAGCTGCATTAAATATTGCAAAAGCAAGTGAATTAAATATTTCAGATACTGCATCTGCTATTATTGATAATGCAACTGATACATACAATGGTGATGTCAATATGACAAACGGTTCACTTGAAATGAAAGATTTAACAGTAACAACTGGTGATGTAAAAACTTCAAGTGCATCTTATACTGGCACAAATCCTTATTATTCGCAAACAGGCGGAGCATTAACAATGACAAATACAAATTTGTCAATGGTTGATTCTTCTCTAATCAGCGGGGGTGATTTAACAGTTGATACAAATTCTACATTTAATTCACTCTCAAATGCTTTCTCTGTTGATAACTTAACTAATGCCGGTTTGATTAATGGTATGAACGGCGGTTATGAAAATTATGCTGTTAGTGACAGTTTATATGCAGGAGATACTTCAGGCGATAAACAAGGTGATTTTAATGTTGATTTATACGCAAGATGTGATGTAAACGATAACTTTAAGTATGATTCATTCGGTTCGGATGGTGCAACAATAGAGGCAGCTAACGGCACGGATGGTGTACTGAATATTTCAGATTGGTCATTAAATGGTGATGTTTATGGTTGGGATGCACCAATTGACAGACAATATAAAATGGACAAATTATTTAAAGGTACTGTAGAAGACGGACAAACAATTGAATTTACAGCTACTGATAAAGAAACGTTTACTCCGATAGGTTGGTACGGTTTGCATAGTGCAGGAAACGGAAATTATACATTTGATTTGAACAGATTTAACCCCGGTGTATTCAGAGGGCAAGTTTCAAAAATTGCTCAGTACCAAAATCAATTAATGATTGATGATATAATATTTAGCCACACAATGCTTGACCAAGGATTTAAAGGCAATGATTATATTGCATCAAATCCTAACCGTATAGCTTCGTCAGGTGATATATTCCCGCCATATCAATATTCAAGAAAAGATGGCGGTATGTGGATGAAAATGTACGGTACATTTGAAAAACTCAATATGAATCATGGTTTAAATGTTGGTAATAATGCGTACGGAACAATAATCGGTGCAGATTTCGGGCTAAAAGAACTAAAACACGGATGGCAATTCATGCCGACTGCATATATCGGTTATAACGGTGCTCACCAATACTGGAAAGGATATGGCGCATACCAAAACGGTGGTCAACTGGGTGTAATGGGTACTTGGTATAAAGATAACTTCATTATCGGTGCATTAGCATACGGCGGAGTTTATAATAACAATATGGATACACCAAGAGGTGACGATGATAGCTTGGGTTACTTCGGCGGTGGTGCTGTCAAAACTGCTTACAACTGGAGATTTGCAAAAGATTGGTCATTACAACCTAACTTGCTGGTTGCATATAACTTCTTTGGTAAGGAAAACTGGCATACTGATTTTGGCCAAATGGGTATGATGTCAGGAATGCTTCATGGTATAAATATTGCTCCCGGTGTAAACTTGATTTGGGAAAAAGAAACATTCAGCATATATGGTACTTTACAATATATGTATAATGTAAATCAATCAGTTGGCGGCCGTGCAGGACATGTTGGTTTACCGAATGTTCATATGGATAGAGGCTATATACAATACGGTTTAGGCTTTAATAAGAGATTTGGAGACAGATTCTCCGGTTTCTTGCAAGCTGTAATCAGAAATGTAGGAAGAACCGGTGTCGGATTGCAAGCCGGATTCCAATGGCAGTTTGGTAATGCCGGTTCGGGTGAGATAAAAGGTCATACACCTGAATTAAAGAAAACCGAAATTGTATTAAACAGTAATAAATAACAATAATACGGAGATTTTACGAGGGGTTAAAAGCCCCTCGTAATTTTTTGCCTTTAAAATGCAAATTATCTGTTTGTAAACAGTAAATAGAGTGGTTGTTTGCTGCTGCTTGTTGACTGCTTTCTTCTGTCTGGGGTGAATATAAGTACTAAAATGAACAAATTTAACTAATTTTTCGTTAAAGATATGAGAAACGGAGAATAGCGTATGAAAAAATGTCTTATCTTTCTGGGCTTAACTGCTCTAATTTCCTCTGCGCCTGTATTTGCACATCCGTGCTGTTACGGTAACCCTCACTCGTTTCACTATATGCCGCCGCCACCTCCGCCAAGACATCACATGCAGTCACCATACTACGGAGGAATGATAGTTGGCAGAAGGTGGAATCAAGGGAAGCATTGCCGTTTTAACAGCAATCTCGGATACTTCAACGGAATGCCATACAGAAGAAACGGCGGGTTCTTGAATACAGGTTTTACTATTCGCTTCTAATTTCTTTTCTACTTCCGGTCATTACTTCGGAAGCAAAACGGGGCTTAATTTTAAGCCCCGTTTTCCCTTATTATTAAAAATTCTTAATCTTCGTATGTGACTCTCAGGTTATCTTCAAATATCTTGGCGGTACAAGACAAACCATATCCGCCAGCTCTTGTTGAAAGAACATTTCCGTTCGCATCAGGACAAGCAGCAGCTGCTCGCATAGGTTTTTTTTGCCTAAAAACTGCATTTCCGTTAACTACAGTTGTTGCAGATGTACCAAATGGCAACAAACTACCATCATTTATTAATATAAATGCAAAAATATCTTTTCCGCACCTGTTTGGTCCGGCATTACCATTTATATCTACATATATTACACCCATAAATTCATCAATTGCAGGGTTTCCGTTGTGGTCACTGCCTTGACTCATTCTATCAAAATCCATGAACAATTGAAAGCCTAGTTTCATTTCTTCTGCTGTTCTCCATGACGGGCGTCTTATTGGAACCGCATCAACATAGTCTTGTCTTCTGCTTGAAAATTCAACATCAAAAGTTTGATCATTTGGAATATTAGTACCATCATATGCAGAAATTCTATAACTGTCGTCTAGTAATTGCCCACGTTCAAGTCGCATACGATCCTGCAATCTTTCTATATATAAATTATCAACATCGGTGGAACTAACTTGGGCATTGTTCCTTATGAAATCGTAGTAGAGATCCATAAACAAAGTCGATAACATACCGACTTCATTTTCTTGGAGCATCATTTTATTAGCATTTTCTATTGTGGACTTGACTTTGGCAAGTTTAGGCCCGACTTGAGCAAGTCCTGCGTTATGATACAGTGCAGGAGTGGTTAATGCGGCTACGACACCAACTATACCAAGAGTTATAAGCACTTCTGCCAAAGTAAAACCAAATTTTTTCATATTATTAAATTTCTCCTTAATCATCATAAACAACTTTTAAATTATTTTCAAAAATTGATGCAGTACAAGTTAGTCCGTTTCCGGTAACGTTTCTACCGTTTATAGGATTGCAATTAGCAGTCCATGCTCCTGCATTTGCAGCAATATCTGTGTCGTTTACTTCTCCGTCATTATTAATGGAACCGATAGGGCTAAGCATGCCATTATCCTGTATTATAAATCCAAAAATATCTTTTCCGGCTCTATTTGGGTTTTGGTTTGCATTTATATCAACAAGTATTACACCCACATAATCCGGTCTGTCACCTGTGTTTGCATCAACTTGATTGCGTGTTATTGCTATATTTAGTGCCATACCTTCAACGGTTCGTAATGTAAAAGCATCAATATTGCCTGCATTAAGAGTATATGTTCTGGATGCGCTTGGAGCATTTACATTAGGGTTTGCCAAACTTACTAATAAATTGCCTTGAGTTCCTTGGTAGTTAGTAAAATTGGTAATTGCTTCACCATCTTCTATGCGCATATAATTTCTAAGCTGGTTGATATATTGTGTAGTATCGTTAGCTGCTTGGTTTGCTTGATTTGATTCTCTTATAAAAGCAGTAATCCTTGTAAACCCGTTATCCTGAAGCATATGCTCATTGGCGTTTTCTATTGTAGATTTGACCTTAGCAAGCTTAGGGCCGACTTGAGCGAGTCCTGCATTATGATACAAGGCTGGAGCGGTCAATGCAGCAACAACACCTATTATACCAAGAGTTATAAGTAATTCTGCCAAAGTAAAACCAAATTTTTTCATATTTTTTAAGCTCTCCATAAAATTTTAATTAAAATATTTTAATATCAACGGATACTAACATAATATCATAGCTGTTGTGTTTTGTGAAGTTTTAGAAAAATATGGTAAAAATTACTCCCTCTCCGGCGAAAAAACGACTTGTGAACAGGGGGTGAAAGCGTTAAGCACTCTGCCGAATGAAACAATTAAGCATTGTTTTATGATAGGAAAGTATAACGTGAGCAAGTAAAAATAAGGTTAAAAGTATCAACCCCTCTCCCTCTCCGGTTGGAGAGGGCAGGGGTGAGGTTGTGTAAATTGTTAAATTTTATTTTTAAGACCACCCTCAACCGTCCTTCGGCCACCTTCTCCCATCAATGGAGAAGAAAAGAATAATCCTCACCCGAGTTCTCTAAGCTTCGAACTACCGTTCTCAGCTTGATAACTCTCCCTCTCCGGTTGGAGAGGGCAGAAATGTACCCTCATCTGTCCTCACGGCCACCCTCTCCCATCAATGGAGAAGAAAAGAATAATCCTCACCCGAGTTTTCTAAGCTTTGAACTACCGTTCTCAGCTTGATAACTCTCACTCTCCGGTTGGAGAGGGCAGAAATGTACCCTCATCCGTCCTCACGGCCACCCTCTCCCATCAATGGAG